>NZ_JBMDXT010000042.1:0-6602 GCF_048594475.1 Nakamurella sp.
TGCTCAAGGACGTCAACGAGGGCGTCTCGTTCCGGACCAGCGATCAGATCGGCACCATCGGGATCGGCGTGGTGCTGGCCGGCGCGATCATGACCACCGCCCGGCCCCGCCTGCGCGCCACCGAGGCGGGTCTGTGGGTGCGGAACGTGCTGGGCGACAAGTTCTTCGCCTGGTCGATGGTGATCCGCGTCGGCTACCCGCCGAACGCGCCGTGGGCCCAGCTGCAGTTGCCCGACGACGAGATCCACCCGGTCATGGCGATCCAGTCGCTCGACCGGGGGCGGGCGGTCCGCGCCCTGGAAGAGGTCAGGGCCCTGCACGACCGGTTCGCGCCGCCCGACTCGCGGCCCCGGCCGATGGCGGTCACCGTCGAGGACGCCGCCTACGCCCGCCCGCTGGGCCGGCTGGAGATGATCGATCTGGAGAAGGCCGCCGCGCACCGGCGGGACCTGCGGGCCAAGGCGCAGAAACAGGCGCGCAAGGACCAGGGCCGGGGCGCCGCCGACACCCCCGCGCCGGACGCCTGACCGGTCCGGGGCCGGCCGTCCGGCCGGGGCCGCCGGGTCCGGGCGGTCGCCGTCACCGACGGTAGCGAGCCGCCTGCGGTGGGCCGATCGGTCGCCATCGGGCCGCTCGTCCCCGGCCCGCTCGGAATCGGTCCAGACGGGCTTTGTCCGGTTCGTCCGGGCGAAGAGCGCGCATTCGGCTTACCGTCCGATCATCATGGCCCCCCGACGCCGCTGGGGCCGGACAGATCGGTGGTCACATGTCTCGGATCGACGTCAACGTGGACGGGATCGGGCGCAGTGACGAGGTCGAACCTCGGCTGCTGCTGGTTCACTATCTCCGCGAACGGCTGGGCCTGGTCGGCACCCCGATCGGGTGCGACACCTCCAACTGCGGGGCATGCACCGTCCTGCTCGACGGTCGCAGCGTCAAGTCGTGCAGCATCCTGGCCGTCCAGGCCGACGGGGCCAGCATCACCACGATCCAGGGTCTGGCGAACGGCTCGTGGCACCCGGTGCAGACCGCGTTCAAGGAATGCCACGGCCTGCAGTGCGGGTACTGCACCCCGGGGATGGTGCTCTCGGCCGTCGACCTGCTGACCGAGAATCCCGATCCGAGCGACACCGAGATCCGGGAGGGCTTGGAGGGCAACCTCTGTCGCTGCACCGGGTACCAGAACATTGTCGCGTCGGTGCGGTACGCGGCCGAGCAGATGCGGTCGACGACGGAGGTGGCCAAGTGACCGACGTCGAGGAGCGGCCCGCGCCGGCCACCGGCCGCGGCGGGGCCGGCCGTGCGGTCACCAGCCCGGCGATCGGGCAGCCGATCCGCCGCAAGGAGGACGGCCGGCTGCTGACCGGCACGACCAACTGGACGGACAACATCCAGCTGCCGGGAACTGTGCACATGGTGTTCGTGCGCAGCCCGTACGCCCACGCCCGGATCAACCGGGTCGACCTGACCGCGGCCCGGGCGATGCCCGGGGTGGTCGCGGCCTATGCCGCGGCCGACCTCGGCGAGGCCAACCCCAAGGTCATCTGCGTCTGGCCGGTGGTCGACGACATCGTCATGCCCGACTTCCCGGCGCTGGCCACCGACGAGGTCCGCCACGTCGGCGACTGCGTGGCCGTGGTGCTGGCCACCGATCGCTACCTGGCCGCGGATGCGGCGGAGGCGGTCGAGGTCGACTACGAACCGTTGCCGGCCGTCATCGACATGGAGGCGGCGCTGGCCGACGGCGCCCCGCTGGTGCATGCCGGCAAGGGAACCAACAAGTGCTACTCGATGGACTACCCGTGCGGGGACTGGGACAAGGCCGTCGCCGAGGCCGACGTGGTGGTCAAGCGCCGATTCGTCAACCAGCGCCTGATCCCCAGCCCGATGGAGCCGCGGGCCGTCGTCGCGTCGCCGCAGGGCGGCGTCGGTGGGGAGATCACCATCTGGTCGGCCACCCAGGTTCCGCACGTCCTGCGGGTGCTCCTGTCGTTGACCACGGGTGTGCCCGAGCACAAGCTCCGGGTGATCGCGCCGGACGTCGGCGGCGGCTTCGGCGCCAAGCTGCAGATGTACCGCGAGGAGCAGCTGTGCGTCGTGATCGCCGGCAAGCTGGGCCGGCCGGTGAAGTGGACCGAGACGCGCACCGAGAACATGGTGGCCACCCACCACGGCCGGGACCAGATCCAGTACCTGCAGATCGCCGCCAGGTCCGACGGCACCCTGCTCGGGCTCAAGGTCGACCTGATCGCGAACATGGGCGCCTACCTGCAGATCATCACCCCGGGCATCCCGCTGCTGGGCCAGTTCATGTTCAACTCGATCTACAAGATGGACGCCTACCACTTCGGCTGCACCGGCGTGTTCACCACGACCACCCCGACGGACGCGTACCGGGGCGCGGGCCGGCCGGAGGCCACGTTCGGCATCGAACGGATGATGGACGAGTTGGCCGCCGAGCTCGGTCGCGACCCGATGGAGCTGCGGCAGCAGAACTGGATCCGGCACGAGGAGTTCCCGTTCACCACGATCGCCGGGATGACGTACGACACCGGCAACTACGAGGCGGCGACCGCCCGGGCGATGGAGTTGTTCGACTACGACGGGCTGCGGGCCGAGCAGCGGCGCCGGCGCGAGTCGGGTGATCCGGTGCAGCTGGGCATCGGCATCTCGACGTTCACCGAGATGTGCGGGCTCGCCCCCTCGCGGGTGCTGCGGGACCTGAAGTACGCGGCCGGCGGCTGGGAGCACTGCACCATCCGGGTGCTGCCCACCGGCACCGTCGAGCTGGTCACCGGCACCTCCCCGCACGGTCAGGGGCACGCGACCGCGTGGAGCCAGATCGCGGCCGACGCCCTGGGCGTCGGGGTGGACGACGTCACGGTGATCTTCAGCGACACCGGCATGGCGCCCTACGGCATGGACACCTACGGGTCGCGGTCGCTGGCCGTCGGCGGCCAGGCGATCGTCAAGGCCGCCGACGCGGTGGTCGCCAAGGCCCGGCAGATCGCCGCCCACCTGCTGGAGGCCTCGGCCGACGACCTGGAGTTCCTGGACGGCTCGTTCCGGGTCAAGGGCGATCCCGAGCAGTCCAGGACGATCCAGGCCGTGGCCTGGGAGGCGTTCACCGCCCACAACCTGCCGGACGCCATGGACCCGACCCTGTTCGGGGCGTCCACGGTCGACCCGGAGGGGTTCTCCTTCCCGCACGGCACCCACCTGTGCGCGATGGAGGTGGACACCGAGACGGGCCGGGCGACCATCCGCACGTACGTCGCGGTCGACGACGTCGGGGTGCAGGTCAACCCGATGATCGTGGAGGGGCAGATCCACGGCGGCCTGGCGCAGGGCATCGCCCAGGCGCTGTGGGAGGGTGCGCACTACGACGAGGACGGCAACCTGACGACCGCGTCGCTGGCGGACTACCTGCTGCCCACGGCGATGGACGTGCCGGAGTACGTCACCGACCGGACCGTCACCCCGTCCACCACCCACCCGCTGGGCACCAAGGGGGTGGGGGAGGCCGGCACCATCGCCTCCACGCCGGCGGTGGTGAACGCCGTCGTCGACGCCGTCCGGCACCTGGGGGTGCAGGACGTGCCCATGCCGTGCACCCCGCAGGCGGTCTGGCGGGCCCTGCAGGCCGCGGCGGGCCGGGGCGCCGCCGACGGAGGTGCGGCATGATTCCGAACGCCTTCGACTACGTCCGGCCCGCCACCGTCGACGAGGCGGTGGCCGCGCTCACCGACGCCGGTGACGACGCCAAGATCATCACCGGGGGACAGTCGCTGCTGCCGCTGCTCCGGGTGCGGCTGGCCAACCCGTCGGTCCTGGTCGACTGCGGCCGCATCGAGGAGATGCGGGGGGTCGCCGACGAGGGCGACAGCCTGCTGATCGGGGCGGCGACGACCCACCACGACGTCATGACGGACCCGCTGGTGCAGGCCGACGCCGGCCTGCTCGCCGCGGCGACGGCGACGGTCGCCGATCCGCAGATCCGGCACCGGGGCACGTTCGGCGGGTCACTGGCCCACGCCGACCCGGCCGGTGACCTGCCGACCGTCGCGCTGGCGCTGGACTGCGTCATGGTCGCCGCCGGGCCCGCCGGCCGGCGGGAGATCCCGGCGGGCGAGTTCTTCGTGGACTACTTCACCCCGGCGCTGGAGTGGGACGAGGTCCTGGTCGCCGTCCGGGTGCCGAAACTGGATCCGGCCGCGGGCTGGGGCTTCCACTACGAGAAGTTCCATCGGACCGCCCAGTCGTGGGCGATGGTCGGGGTCGCGGCCGCGGTCCGCCGGTCCAACGGGTCCGTCGCCGAGGCGCGGATCGGTCTGACCAACATGGGCCCGACGCCCCTGCGGGCATCTGCGACGGAAGCCGCCCTGGCCGGCGGCCCGGCCACCGCGGACGCCGTCACGGACGCGGCCGCCCATGCGGCCGAGGGCACCAGCCCGACCAGCGAGCTGCACGCCCGGGCCGACTACCGCGAGCACCTGGCCAGGGTCCTGACCGCGCGGGCGGTGCGCACCGCGGGCGGAATCAGCTGATCGTGGTGTGGATCAGCGCCACTCGCCCCGCACCAGGTGGAAGCCGTGTTTGCCCACCAGTCGGAACTGCCACACCGACAAGGCGACGGCGGTGACCACGCTTGCGACCCTCAGCCAGAACGCCACATCGGCCGGGATAGCCGGCTGGTCAACCTCGAGCAGGAACGGGGCTCGCCAGCCGGCCGCAGCGGCGATGTCGAACGCCAGCGCGGCGCCCACCAGCAGAACCGACACGATCGGGACCAGCTTGGGGTGGGCGTCGGCGAGGGCGAACAGATCGCGGCCGATGAAGTACAGCGTCCCGATCAAGAAGGTGATGAGCAGGAGCATCAGGATCAACACCACGATGCTCAGGAGTGCCGACGTGAGGGTGACCTCAGAGGGTGACGCCCGGGTGGGTGGTGGGTCGATGCCCAGGTGCCACCAGCCGAGGGCCTGACCGACGAACAGGAACGCCAACAGCCCGCCGATGCGGATCGTCGGCCGGCTCATCGCGATCAGCGCAGTCCGGCGCCAGCGTGAATCCACCAGCAGGGCGACCACGATCAGTGTTGCCACGATCACGACCATCGCGATCAAGGTGGTGTTGGTCGTGGCATTGACGACGGCGTTCGGATAGGTCCAGAGTGCCGACGGATCGGACTGCAGGATCGACCCGATCAGCACGAGTCCCAGCGCCAGGCTCCGCAGGCGGGATACCGTCCGGAAGGTGCCGTCCCGCAGCGGGTAGACGCCGTACGAGCCGAATGCGAGCCGGGCCAGTCCCAGGGGGAACAGCACGAGCAGGACGCGGTCGGTCCAACGGTCCTCGTTCGTGGGCGGGGGTCCGCCGTTCGGTTGCATGATCACTGATGGTAGTCGGGGGGCGATCGACCAATCGAGTGAATGAGCAGGTCCGGAGGGGTTGTCGTCCGGCCCTGAGAGTTTCGCGCCCGGCCGAAGCCGTCTCTCAATCGCGCCAGAAAGCGACATTACGGACTAATCCGGTCAAGATCTCCCATTGAACCACTTCCGACCAGCAGCCCGGGGAATCGCCCCCGGCGACCTGCCTGAGCAGTGCGGCATGAAGAAGTTCGCGACGGGCCTCGCCGGGGTAGCATCCGCCATCGTGTTCACGGGCCTCGGCGTCCTGATGGCACGTCCGATCCGACCTGTCCGCCCACAGTGCACGTGGTGTACTGCCCGTCTCAGCCCTAGGGTCCGGCAACCAGCCGGCTAGCGCTCGCCCGGACCCTGCCCGGGCGCGTCCGGCTCGATGGAGTACTCGCGGAACGCCCCCTGCAGGCCGGCCAGGCCGTCGCGGAAGGCCGCGGCATGCGGTCCGAGGTCGGGCGCGGCGGCGTTCACCAGGCCGGCCAGCGCGGTGATCAGGATCCGGGCCTCGCCCAGATCGCGGTGCTCGGGCCGCTCCGGATCGACCGCGCCGAGCCCCAGTTGCTCGGCCGCGGCGCTCATGAGGAGCACGGCGGCGCGGCTGATGACCTCCGCCGCGGGGATGTCCACCAGGTCCCGCACGGGAAGGTCGTCGTCGGCCGGTCGATCAGATGTACTCACGGCGTGTACGCTGTCATGTGCGACCAGCCTCCGCGCACGCGGGGGAGACAAGTGGAGCCCGACTCCCACCCGATCTGCTCACGCGGACGGGTCCAGGTCCACCGATCGACGATCGGTGACGCGCGCCCTGATCGCGGGGTGCGCGCCGAACGGCAGACGACGCCGTCCGGGCTTGGGTGAGGGCTCTGCGCGTTTCGCGCCGGGCCCTTTTTTCGTCTGCCGAGCCAGCGGCGAGACCGGGACCCGACGGGCCGGCTGCATGAGGAGATCAACCGTCTGCAGGAGGACTCAATCAGCGTCGAGCCACGCATCAACGACAGGATCCGCGTTCCCGAGGTACGTCTCGTCGGGTCGGAGGGGGAGCAGATCGGCATCGTGCCGGTCGGCGAGGCACTGCGCATGGCGCAGGAGGCCGACCTCGACCTGGTGGAGGTCGCCCCGGACGCCCGGCCTCCGGTCTGCAAGCTCATGGACTACGGCAAGTTCAAGTACGAGAGCGCG
>NZ_JBMDXT010000420.1:0-9548 GCF_048594475.1 Nakamurella sp.
CGGTCGACGGCCAGTCCGATGCCGCCGAACTCGACCAGCGCGTCGCCGTCGAGGGTGCGGTCGTCGAAGAACAGCTCGTAGCGCAGGCCCGAGCAGCCACCCGGCTGGACGGCGATCCGCAGCACCATGTCGGCGGTGCCGTCCCGGTCCAGCAGTTCCTTGGCCTTGGCCGCGGCCGCGTCGGACAGCGTCACGCCGTGAGCGGCCTTGGCCACGCCGGCGGTGGTGTCAGCAACGGTCATGTTCGCAACTCCCTGGGGCTTGAGGACTGCCTGTGCGGTCGCGATGATGCGCACGCGGTGCAGTCGCACTGTCGATGATGCCACGCCGGCTCCGGCATCCGGCAGGTTCCCGCGGCCGACGTGACCAAAAACCCTCGGCGCCGCCCCGGGGCACACCGGTTGGCCGAGCGGGCGAGGCCAGCTTCGAGCACCGGTTGGCCGAGCGGGCGAGGCCACCATCGAGCACCGCAGGGGTGTCCTGACGGCAATCCGGCGACGAAGGAGCCGGATTGTTCAGGAGAGCCCTAGGCTGTCCCGGTGAGTTTCCTGCGTCGCAAACCTGCTGAACCCCCGGCCGAGGCCGCTCCGGAGCCCGACCCGGTCGATCTGACCAAGGCCGACGGGAAGAAGGGCCGCCCGACCCCCAAGCGTCGGGACGCCGAGGGACGCGCCCGCGGGCCGGTCGCCCCGCCGCCCAAGACGCAACGCGAGGCGATGAAGCGGTCCAAGGAACAGCGCTCGTCGATGAGCAAGGACGAGCGGCGCGCGGCCGCGCGGGTCAACCGCGAGCGGATGATGGCCGGCGACGAGAAGTACCTGCTGCCCCGCGACCGCGGCAAGGTCCGCGCGTACGTGCGCGACCTGGTGGACGCGCGGCGCAACGTGGCCGGCATCCTGCTGCCGATCGCGGTCCTGTCCTTCCTGATCCTGCTCATCCCCCTGCAGGTGGTCCAGGCCTACGGGCCGCTGGTGCTGCTGGTGGCCATCGCCGCCGCCGTCATCGACTCGATCATCTTCGGGCGGCAGATCTCGAACAAGGTCAAGGCCAAGTTCCCCAACGGGGACAGCTCCGGCCAGTCGACCCGCGGTTCCTCGCTGGGCTTCTACGCGTTCAACCGCGCCTGCCTGATCCGCCGCTGGCGCGCCCCGCGCCCGCGCGTCGAGATCGGCGAGAAGATCGACTAGGGCAACGCACCGGTGGTGGACGATCTCCAACGCGCGGCCGCGCAGCAGTCGGAAGCGGTCCTCCGGCGTTTCTTCGACGCCGACGGGCGGCTGAAGAACCTGCCGGCCAAGCAGTCCCGGCAGCTCGCGGTCTTCGATCTCATCGCGCAGCGCTTCGTGCCCGGTGTGCGCTACACCGAGCCCGAGGTCAACCGCGAGCTGATGCAGATCTACGACGACTACGTGAGCCTGCGCCGCGGCCTGGTCGACTTCGGCCTGCTCGACCGGGCCGACGGCGAGTACTGGCGCAGCGGCGGCACGGTGCCGCTCGATCCGGGCCCGGCCGAGAAACCGTCGATCCCGGCGACCGCTCCGTCGGCCCGGGGCGCGGCCCGGCGGGAGGCGATCCTGGCTGCCGCCGCGCAGCTGTTCGCCGACCGCGGTTACGCGGCCGTCGGCATGGACGACATCGGGGCCGCGGCCGGGGTGACCGGCCCGGCCATCTACCGGCACTTCGGCGCGAAGGCCTCGGTGCTGACCGCGGTCTTCGACCGGGTGATCGACGCGGTCGCCTACGACCGGGTGGAGGTCTCGTCGGCCCCGGTCACCCCCGAGCAGGACGCCGCCCGGCTGCGCGAGCTGATCGTCAAGTACGCCGAGGCGGTCTGCGGCCGGCGGCGGCTGATGGCCGTGTTCGTCCGCGAGGTGCACCACCTGCCGGCCGAGGACCGGGCCGCGCTCGACGAACGGCAGCGGGTGCTGGTCCGCAAGTGGCGCACCCTGCTGGGCCACGCGCACCCGGACTGGGACGTGGAGCGGGTCCGCACGGCCGTGCACGGGGCGTTCGGCATGCTCAACGTGGTCGGCACGTTCGACTCGCCGCTGCCGGACGACGAGCTGGCCCGGCAGATGAGCGGGCTGGCGATCAACGCGCTGCAGCTGCACGCCCCCGCCCAGGTCGCGTAGGTCGCGCTACCCCGGCAGGTCGATCTCGGCGAACTCGGCGATCGGTTCGAAGCCCAGCGACCGGTACAGGTCGTTGGCCGGCCGGTACTCCTCGTCGGTGAACAGGGTGACCTCGGCGGCGCCGGCCGCCCACGCCGCCTGCACGGCGGCGACGGTGACCGCCGCCCCGAACCGCTGCCGGCGCCATTCCGGCGGCGTGTAGACCGGGGCGATCCGGCAGCTCGCGTCGGGCCGCACCCGGGAGTGGCCGGCGACCGAGACGACGGGCCCGGTCGCGCTCCCGGCGTCCGGATCCAGCGCCCAGAGCGTGAACCGGTCGCCGCGGTGCACGAGCCGGCGCAGTCCCGCCGGGTCCGGTTCGACCGCACCCCGGGCCACCCCGGTCTCCTGCTGGAAGAGGGCGAACCAGCGGGCCAGCAGGTCGACCTCGGCCGGATCGGCCGGGTCGAAGGGGCGGCCCTGCCCCGGGACGGGGGCCGGCTCGACCAGCCGACCCAACCGGTGGAGCAGCAGCCACAGCCGCGGCTCGGGCCGCGCGCCGGTCGCGTCGGCCCAGGCCGTGGCCAACGGGCGGACGATCTCCCGGCGGCCGTGCAGTCCGGTGACCGGCTCGCCGATCTCGCGCAGGCCGGCGACCAGGGTGCGCAGGGCGGCCCGCCGGTCGCGCAATTCCTGGTCGGCGGTCACCAGCAGCGGGTGCCCGGGGGTGCGCAGGGCCGCGACCGCGACGCCGTCGCCGTCCCGGACGGTGAGCAGCAGCGGTCCCGGGCCGCCCGTCGATCGGTCGGCGATCCGGTTGTCCAGCACGCCGGCGAGCATCGTCGCGCCCACCGGGTCGCGGGCGACGAGTTCGGCGATCGCGGCGTGGAACCGCACCGGGTCGTCGAAGACCTCGACCTCGGACACGCCGCGCTCCTGTTCCCCCGACCGCCGGCCGCCCGGCTCAGAGCGAGAGGTACCGCTTGAGCTCCTGCGGGGTGACCTGCCGGCGGTAGGCCTCCCACTCGGAGCGCTTGTTGCGCAGGAAGAAGTCGAAGACGTGCTCGCCGAGCGCCTCGGCGACCAGCTCGGAGCCCTCCATCACCGACAGCGCCGATTCCAGCGACGTCGGCAGCTTCTGGTAGCCCATCGCCCGCCGCTCGACCTCGGACAGCGACCAGACGTTGTCCTCGGCCGGCGGCGGCAGCTCGTAGCCCTCGCGGATGCCCTTGAGGCCGGCCGCGATGACCACCGTGTACATCAGGTACGGGTTGCAGGCCGAGTCGGGCAGGCGGAACTCCAGCCGCTGGCTCGAGGACTTGCCGGGCGAGTAGTTCGGCACCCGGACCAGCGCCGACCGGTTCGCCGTCCCCCACGACGCGGTGGTCGGCGCCTCGTCCCCGACGACCAGCCGCTTGTACGAGTTCACCCACTGGCAGGACACCGCGGTGATCTCCCGCGCGTGCCGGATGACGCCGGCCAGGAAGGCCTTGCCGGTGTCGGAGAGCTGGTACTCGTCGTCCGGGTCGTGGAAGGCGTTGCGCTCGCCGTCGAACAGCGAGAAGTGGGTGTGCATCGCCGAACCGGGCTGGTCGACGTACGGCTTGGGCATGAAGGAGGCCCGCACCCCCTGCGTGATGGCCACCTCCTTGACCACGTACCGGAACGACATGACGTTATCGGCCATGGTCAGCGCGTCGGCGTAGCGCAGGTCGATCTCCTGCTGGCCGGGCGCGCCCTCGTGGTGGCTGAACTCGACCGAGATGCCCATCGCCTCGAGGGTCTCGATCGCCCGGCGCCGGAAGTGCGGCGCGGCGTCGTGCGAGGACTGGTCGAAGAAGCCGCCCTGGTCCGCCGGCTCGGGCGCGGTTCCGTCGTCGGGCAGGCTCTTGAGCAGGAAGAACTCGATCTCGGGGTGCACGTAGCAGGTGAATCCGAGCGAGGCGGCGTCCCCCATCGCCCGGCGCAGCACGTGCCGCGGGTCGGCCCAGGACGGCGACCCGTCGGGCATGGTGATGTCGCAGAACATCCGGGCCGAGTACACCCGGCCGCCGTCGGCCTCCCACGGCAACACCTGGAAGGTGGACGGATCGGGCCGGGCGACCATGTCCGATTCGAAGACGCGGGAGAAGCCCTCGATCGCCGACCCGTCGAAGCCGATGCCCTCGTTGAACGCGCCCTCCAGCTCCGCCGGGGCCACCGCGACGTTCTTGAGGAAGCCAAGCACGTCGGTGAACCACAGCCGGACGAAGCGGATGTCCCGCTCTTCCAGGGTGCGCAGGACGAACTGCTGCTGCCGATCCATGACGCACACCTTATGTAGCCGATGCGTCGGCCGTGTTGCCGCACCGCCGGACGGCCCTGGGGATGACGTACGGTGACCGGATGTCAGCCAGACACCGGCGGCCGGACGAGGACGGGCCGACCGACCCGGGGTCCGGTCCGCTCGTCGACTCCGACGGGGTGCGGTTCCGGGTCGCCGACCCCGCGCACGAGCTGGCCGGCGTGCGGCTGCAGGTGGACTGGATGACCGGCGACCTCGGCCCCGGATGGACCCCCGAGTTCGCCTGGTCCGATGGCCGGTGGACGCTGGACCTGCCCCGCCCCGCGGCCTGGCGGCTGGAATACCAGTTCACCGTGCGGCGGGACGGCGACACCGTCTGGACCACCGATCCGGGCAACCCGCGCCGCGTGCCGAACCCGTTCGGGGACAAGAGCGAGATCCGCTTCCCCGACTACCGCGAGCCACCGTGGCTGCTGACCCCGGCCACCGGGCCGGTCACCGAGATCGCGACACCGGGCGGCCGGCTGGCCCGGCCGGTGCCGGTCCGGCTGTTCTCCCCCGCCGGGCTGGCGTCCGACCAGCCGGCCCCGCTGCTGCTCGCGCACGACGGTTCGGACCTGGCCGAGCGGGGCCGCCTGCTGTCCTGGGCCGCGCAGCACGCCCGGACCCAGCCGATCCGGGTCGCCCTGCTGGACCCGCCCGATGGGCTGCGGGACCAGTGGTACTCGGCCGACCCCGATTACTGCGCGCACCTGGCCGAGGTGGTGCTGCCCGCGATCACCGCCCGGGTGCTGACCGGGTCGGTGATCGGCCTCGGCGCGAGCCTGGGCGCGCTGGCCATGCTCACCCTGCAGCGGCGGCATCCCGGCTCGATCTCCGGACTGGCCCTGCAGTCCGGTTCGTTCTTCACGCCCGAGCTGGATCCCCAGGAGAGCGGCTACCCGTTCTTCGACCGGGTGTGCGCGGCGGTGCGGCAGGTCGCCGCCGGTCCGGACCGGTCGGTGGACGCCCCGCCGCGGGCCGTGCCCACCCTCATCACCTGCGGCACGATCGAGGAGAACCGCTTCAACAACGAGGCCATGGTCACCGCACTGGCGACGCAGGGCTACCCGGTGACGTTCCGGCCGGTCCCCGACGCGCACACCATGATCGGCTGGCGGGACGCCTGGTACCCGGCCCTGGACGAGTTGGTCGCCGGGCTGCGCTGACCGCGCCCACCCGTCCGGCTGCCCGGCCGTCCCCGGGCGCGCCTGCCGGTGTCACGCTCGTCACATCGTTACCGTCCGCCCCATGCGTTTCGGTCGCCGGCCCCGGGTCGCGCTGGCCGCCGTCGCCGCGCTGCTGTGCGCGGGGTGCGCGTCCGGCGGTCTGGGCGCGGCCGCCCCGGAGCTGCGCCCGGCGGCGGCCCCGACCACCGCCGCCACCGATCCCGTGGCGGCCACGGTCGCCCCGCTGACCGAGCCACTGCGCTCCCCCGACGCCACCCGGGTGACGGTCGTCGCCCCGCCCGCCGCGCCCGACCCCACCGAGGCGCCCGCATCGCCGACCGAGCCGGCATCGACGACGGACCCGACCCCGGCCGCCGAGCCGGCGCCGCCGGTCGATCCCGATCCGCCGGCGGAACCGACGCCGGCCGCGGACCGGCTGGTCGCCGCGCCCGGCGACGGCGTGGCGAACCCGCCGTGCCCGGGCGTGCGGTGCCTGACCCTGGCGCTGACCGGCGACGTGCTGCTGCACCCGGAACTGGTGACGCAGGCCCGCACGGACGGCAGCGGGGCCGGCGGCTTGGATTTCTTCCCGATCCTGGCCGGCCAGCAGCCGTACGTCGCGAGCGCCGACATCGGGATCTGCCACCTGGAGACGCCGCTGGCCCCGGCCGCCGGACCGTTCTCCGGGTACCCGTCCTTCTCCGTACCGCCGCAGGTGCTTCCCGCGCTGGTGCAGGTCGGGTACGACGCGTGCTCCACCGCCAGCAACCACACGCTCGACCGCGGCACCACCGGCCTGGACCGCACCCTGGACGACCTGGACGCGGCCGGCCTGGTGCACGACGGCTCGTACCGCACCGAGGCCGATTCGCGGCGCCCGGTGATCATCAACACGCCGAACGGACGGGTCGGCTTCATCTCGGTCGCCTACGACTTCAACTGGCTGACCCCCGACCAGCCCTGGCAGGCGAACACCATCGACACCGACGCGATCCTGGCCCGCGCCCACGCGGCCCGGGCCGCCGGCGCCGACCTGGTCGTCGTGGCCGTGCACGCCGGCGACGAGTACGACAGCACCCCGAACGACCAGCAGACGCGCACCGCCCGCACGCTGCTCGCCTCCCCCGACGTCGACCTGGTCTACGGCCACCACGCGCACGTCGTGCAACCGCTGGAGAAGATCGACGGCAAGTGGGCGATCTACGGGCTCGGCAACGCCATCGCCGCGCAGGGCACCGAGGTGACCGGCACCCGCGACGGGCTGCTGGTCCGGGTGCAGTTCAGCCAGGCCGCCGACGGCACCTGGAGCACCCCCGACCTCGCCTGGGTCGCCTCCTACCAGGACGTGGCCGCGCCCTACCGGTGGTGCGCGCTCACCTCGGACCATCGCTGCGGACCCGAGGACGCGGCGGCCCTGGCCCGGACCGGCGCCACCGTGAACGCCCGCGGCGCCGACGCCGACGGCGCCCACCGGCTGGGCTAGGTCCGGCGGCGCCCCACCGGCGAGGCCGGGTCCGACGGCGGGTCCGCGGGCGCGGCCCACTAGGTTCTCGGCCATGACCCAGACCGAGTACCACCGGTTGGACGCCCCCTCGCTCGGCGGGTCGGCCGAGATCGCCGTGCACGGGCACTGGGGGCGGCCGGTGATCTGGTTCCCCAGCGAGGCCGGCGACCCCTGGGACTTCGAGGCCAACGGGATGCTGGACGCCGTCCGCCCGGCGATCGACGACGGCCGGATCACCGTGTTCTGCGTCCCCTCGTTCGACCGGGACTCCTGGTCGGCGGCCTGGATGCCGCTCGGCGACCGGGCCCGCAACCACCGCCGGTACGAGGACTGGATCATCTGGCAGGTCGTGCCGTTCATCCGGGACCGGATGGGCGGGCGCGATGATGTCGCCGTCGCCGGCCCGTCCATGGGCGCCTTCCACGCCGTCCTGTTCGCCCTGCGCCACCCGCACGTCTTCGGCCGGGCGGTTGCCCTGTCGGGCAACTACGACCCGTGGAGCTGGCGGGCCTGGGGCGCGTCCGACGACGACACCTACTTCACCAGCCCGCTGCAGTTCCTGCCCGGCACCCACGGCGGGCATCTGGACTACCTGCGGTCCCGGCTCGCGCTCACCCTGGTCGTCGGCAGCGGCCAGTGGGAGGACACCACCGGCGCCAACGCCTCGACCCGGGCGCTGGCCCACGTGCTGGCCGACAAGCAGATCCCGCACGAGCTGTTCGTCTGGGGTCACGAGTGGCCGCACGACTGGCCCAGCTGGCGGGCCCAGGCGGCCGTCTACCTGCCGGCGCTGGGCTGAGGACGCCATGCGACCGGACCTGCTGGCCGACTTCATCCGCGCCGACCGCGACCGCGGCCTGGGCAGCTACGGCATCCAGGTGCAGCGGGACGGCTCCGTTCCGATCGGGCACCGCTTCCGGTCGGACGACCGGGTCAACCTGTACTCGGTCTCCAAGGGCTTCACCGCGGTCGCGCTCGGGCTGGCCGAGGCCGAGGGCCGGTTGAGCCTGGACGACCCGCTGCTGGCCCACTTTCCCGAGCTCGTCCCGGTGGCCGCGGACGGCGTCGACCGCGTCACCCTGCGGCAGCTGCTGACCATGACCAGCGGCACCTCGCACCAGTGGTTCGCCGACCAACCGGTCCACGCGCCGGACCTGCTCGCCGAGATCGTCGCCGCACCGCTGGTCGCCGAGCCCGGGACCCGGTTCACCTACACCGGCTCCGGCCCGTACGCCGCGGCCCGGGCGCTGGCCCGGGCGACCGGGGCGAACGTGCGCGATTACCTGATGCCCCGGCTGTTCACCCCGCTGGACCTGCCCAACCCGCAGTGGCACCGCTGCCCGCTGGGCTACCCGACGGCCGAGAGCGACCTGCTGCTGCGCACCGCGGAGCTGGGCCGGTTCGCCCTGCTGCTGGTCCGGGAGGGCACCTGGACCGACGGGCGGCAGCTGATCCCGGCCGGCTTCGTCCGGCGGATGGCCACCGACGTCGTGGACTGTTCGACCGGCCCGGCCCGGCCGTCCGGCGAGCCGGACGACCGCACCTACGGTCTGGGGGTCTGGCCGCACCGGGACGGCCGGTACCAGCTGCACGGCCGGTACGGGCAGTTCGCGATCATCGACCCGGTCCGGCGGGCCGCGGTGACCTGCACCGCGCACACCGAGCGCGAGGACGAGCTGATGGCCGCCCTGCACGACCTGGTGCTGGACCGGGTCGAATGAGACGCGCGCGCGACGCTGCGTTGCCGAGCCCGCCGCCGCCGGTGAAGATCACCTCATGACGGGTGATTCCACGACGCATCTGATCGGCCTGCTGCTGGGCACCGAGAACGACTGGCCCCGGGCGTTCCAGACCCTGACGCGCCGGCTCGACCCGGTCACCTACCGCGGGGTCGACCATCACATCGACACCGAGCGGATCACCATCGAGCCGTTCGACCTGCGCGCCCCGGTGCGGTACGACGTCGTCATCGACCGGCTGGCCTGGTGGTACTACCACCCGCGGGAGTGGCTGAAGAAGGCCGCGCTGGTCAACGACACCTACCTGCTCAACAACCCGTTCACGTTCCAGGCGATGGAGAAGCACTCCGCCTACTGCGCGATGATCCGGCTCGGCTTCGACATCCCGGAGACCTGGCTGGTGCCGTACAAGAACCCGGTCGACCACGAGAAGTGGGCCTACACCGCCGAGCGGTACAACCTGCCGTTCGACCTGGACGAGGTGGCCGGTCGGGTCGGCTACCCGATGTTCATGAAGCCGTTCGACGGCGGCGCCTGGCGGGGCGTGTCGCGCATCGCCGACCAGGACGCGCTGCACCGGGCGTACGACGAGTCGGGGCAGATGCTGATGCACCTGCAGGCCGCGGCCGAGTACGACTCGTTCGCCCGCTCGCTCACCATCGGCCCGGAGACCAAGATCATGCGGTTCCGGCCCGAACTGCC
>NZ_JBMDXT010000421.1:0-6526 GCF_048594475.1 Nakamurella sp.
AGCCGCCGCGGGCCGGCCGCCCCCGGCACCCGGGCGGCCGCCGGATCCCGGTGCCAGGCGGTCACGGTCCGCACCTGCCACCCGGCCGGCGGGCCGGCCGCGAGCGCCGCCGTGATCTCCCGCGTGTAGCGGCCGGTCCCGCCCGGCACCGGCGCGAGGAGCTGGTCGACGACCACGGTCAGCACGGGCATCGGAACAGGTAAGCACAGGTCAGCGGGAGCGTCCCGGCCGCCCGGACCATTACCCCCGCGTCACGGGCCCGCGGCCTATCGTGGTCCGATTGCCGGGGCCGCCGGCGCCGACGGCCGGGAAGGGGGAGTTCGGGTGGGGGTGTCCCTCCTGGACGGCGCGCTGCCCTGGGCGCTGCTGGTGCTCGGCACCGCCGGCGGCGTGTTCCTGCTGGCCCGCCGGGAGTCCTGGTGGTGGCGCCGGGTGGTCCCGGGCACCGTCGTGGCCAGTGCGGTGCTGGCCTGGATCGTGGGCAACACGGTGGCCAAGTCCCTGATCGGCCAGGATCTGACCTTCTCCGACCAGTTCTGGATCGGCGTCGCGCTGGCCGGGATCATCCTCGCGATCGCCTCGTTGTTCGGCACCCCGTGGTGGCGCAAGGCGGTTGCCATCCTGGCCGGGCTGCTCGTCGTGGCCATGGCCGGCAACCAGATCAACCGGTCCTACCTGCAGTACCCCCGGCTCGGCGACCTGTTCGGGCCCACCACCAGCGAAGACGTCCTCCCGGCCCGCTCGACCGCGGCCTCGTCGGCCGCGCTGCCGACCGCACCGCTCACCCAGGCCTGGACGCCGACCGGCGCAAACATCCCGTCCGACGGGGGCAAGGTCACCACCATCGCCCTGCCCGGCACCACCTCCGGGTTCCAGCCCCGGGAGAGCTACGTCTACCTGCCGCCGGCCTACTTCGCCGACAACCCCCAGCCGCTGCCCGTGCTCATGCTGTTCCACGGGGTGCCTGGCGGACCGGGCGACTGGAACCTGGGCGATCGGGTCAAGGGCGTGATGGACGCCTACGCCGCCGAACACGACGGCATCGCACCGGTGGTCGTCATGCCCGACGCCACCGGCGGCCAGGTGGACAACCCGCTGTGCACGGACTCCAACCTGGGCAAGGTGGGCACCTACCTGTCGGTCGACGTACCGGCCGCCGTCCGGTCGCAGCTCCTGGTCGACCCGCATCCCGAGCACTGGGCCGTCGGTGGCTTCTCCTACGGCGGCACCTGCGCCTTCCAGCTGGCCACCCGCTACCCGGACCTCTTCCCCTCGTTCCTGGACTTCGCGGGCGAGGAGGAGCCCTCCCTCGGCTCACGCGCCGACACGGTGCAGAAGGCGTTCGACGGGGACACGGCCAAGTTCAAGGCGATCAACCCGCTGGATCTGCTCGCGGCCAACAAGTACCCGAACTCGGGCGGCTGGTTCATCGTCGGGGCGGACGACTCGGTGATGATGCCGGGGGTCAAGAAGCTGTACGCCGCCGCCCAGGCGGCCGGCATGGACGTGCAGTACTGGGAGGTCCCGGGTCTGGGCCACGACTGGGGCGTGCCGGTGGCCGGCCTGACCCACGCGATGCCCTGGCTGGGCCAGCGGATGGGCATCACCGGTCCCGACGCCGCCGCCTCGTCCGGACCGTCCACCCCGTCCACGGCGTCGCCCACCCCGTCCACCGGGTCCGCCGCGCCGCCGCCGGCCCCGACCGGCCCGACCCCCACGTCCTGACGTGCGCGCCCTGGTCACCGGTGGCGCCGGGTTCATCGGCTCGTTCCTCGTCGACCGGCTGCTGGCCGACGGCCACCGGGTCACGGTGCTGGACGACCTGTCCCGGGGCCGCCGGGTCAACCTGGCCCCCGCGTTCGCCGCGTACCCGTCCGCCCTGACCCTGGTCGTGGCCGACATCCGGTCCCCGGAGGCGGCCGCGGCGATCGAGCGGGCCCGCCCCGATGTGGTGTTCCACCTCGCCGCCCAGATCGACGTGCGCGCCAGCGTCGCCGACCCGGGCCGGGACGCCTCCGTGAACGTCCTCGGCACCATCACCGTGGCCGGCGCCGCCTGCCGCGCCGGCGCCCGCAAGATCGTCTTCGCCTCGTCCGGCGGCTCGATCTACGGCGAGCAGCCGATGCTGCCGACCGCCGAGGACGCCGTCCTGCATCCGCTGTCGCCGTACGCGGTCGCCAAGGTCTCCGCCGAGCTGTACCTGCAGTCCTTCGCCCACCTGCACGGCGTCCAGGTCACGTCGCTGGCGTTCGCCAACGTCTACGGCCCCCGCCAGGACGCCGACGGGGAGGGCGGCGTGGTGGCCGTCTTCACCCGGGCGCTGCGGCAGGGCCGGCCGACCCGGGTGTACGGCGACGGCAGGAACACCCGGGACTACGTCTTCGTCCACGACGCGGTCCGCGCCCTGGTGCTCGCCGCCGGGGACGGCGCGGGCGGCTTGCGGATCAACATCGGCACCGGGGTGCAGACCAGTGACCGGGACCTGCACACGCTGGTGGCGCGGATCGTCGGCGCCCCGGACCGGCCCGAGGTCGCCCCCGCCCGGCCCGGCGACCTGCGCCGCTCGGCGCTGGACGCCACGCTGGCCCGGGAGCGGATCGGCTGGACACCCGAGTACGACCTGGCCGACGGCATCGCCATCACTGCGGCCGCCCACCCCGGCGAGCGCTGATCGGCCGTCCGCCGCCACCGGGCCGCACCGTCCATGGGCCGCCGGCGCCCCCGACCCCGGCGACGCGCCGGGCGGGCATGGGCGGCTCGGCGCCGCGGGTCGGGCGGTCAGTCCGCGGCGATCCGGTAGGCGTGGACCGTCCGCTCCGCGCACCGGTCCCAGGTCCACTGCGCGGCGTACGCCCGGCGGGCCGCCCGCGCCTCCGGATCGGTCCCGGCCCCCAGCAGATCGGCCAGCGCACCGGCCAGGGCGTCGGAGTCGCCGACCGGGAAGACGGCGGCCGCCCGGTCGCCGGTCACCTCCCGCAACGCCGGGATGTCGCTGACCACCACCGGGGTGCCGGCGGCCAGGGCCTCCAGCGCCGGCAGCCCGAAGCCCTCGTCCCGCGACGGCATGACCAGCGCCCGGGCGCCGGCCACGATCGTCTCCAGGTCCCCGGCCGGGGCGTAGTCCTGCACCTGCACCCCGGGCGCGCCGACCAGCTCGGGCCCCCATCCGGGCGGCCCGACCAGCAGGAGCGTGGGCACGTCGGGCCCGGCCGAGGCGCGCAGCGCCCGGTAGGCGGCGACGAGCGTGGGCAGATCCTTGCGGGGCTCCCGGGTCCCGACGAACAGGAAGTAGTCGTCCGGCAGGGCGAGCCGGCGCCGGTCGGCCGCCGTCGGCGGCTCGACCTGCAGCCACGACGGCTGGACACCCAGCGGCGTCGGCACGATCTCCGGGGCCAGGTCCGGGTAGGCCTCCCGCACCCGGTCGGCCGTCGTCCGGGACGGCGTGACCACCACCGCGGCCCGGCGCAGCGCGTCCGGCACCAGCGTCTGCAACCGGCGGCTCGCGTCGTCGACCACGTCGGGCATCGTCAGGTAGGCGATGTCGTGGATCATCACCACGCCGCCCAGCCGGCCGATCGGCGGCAGGACGAAGTTCGTGCCGTGGTAGACGTCCAGGCCGCGGGTCAGCACACTGATCGACGGGGCGTTCCACCGGGACCAGGCCAGCTGCATCGCCCGGGCGGAGAACCGCACCGACCGGGTCCGGACCCCCGGCGGCACGGCCGACCGCAGCTCGCCGGCCCCGCGCAGGGTGATGGCCAGCACCGACACCCGCACGTCGGTCCGCCGGACCAGCGCCGTCATGAGGTGCTCGGTGTAGCGGCCGACGCCGGTCCGGCGGCCCAGCAGCGGGGTGCCGTCCAGCGCGACGTTCAGCACGCGATCGGCCACCGTCGGCTCACCCCCCGGCGGGGACGCGGAAGGCGTCCGGGGTGGCCGCGAACCCGGCGGCCAGCGCGTCCCGCCACGGCCGGAGCGGGGTCAGACCGGCGGACGTCCAGGCCGCGCCGGACAGCACCGAGTACGCCGGCCGCGGGGCCGGGCGGGGGAACTCCGCGGTGGTGGTCGGCCCGACCCGGTCGGGGTCCTCGCCCAGCTCGGTCAGGATCGCCCGGGCGAACCCGAACCAGGTGGTCTCGCCGGCGTTGGTCAGGTGCAGCACGCCGCCGGGCACGGTCCGCCCGGCCAGCTCGAGCAGGCCCGCCGCCAGGTCGACGGTGTAGGTGGGGGTGCCGCGCTGATCGTCGACCACCTTCAGGGTCGGCCGGGTCGCGGCCAGCCGGGCGATCGTCTTGACGAAGTTGCCGCCGGTCGCGCCCCAGACCCAGGCGGTGCGGACGACGTGGGCGTCCGGGTGGGCCGCCAGCACCCGCTGCTCGCCGGCCAGCTTGGACGCGCCGTAGACGCTGCGCGGGCCGGTCGGGTCGTCCGGCCGGTACGGCTCGGTGCCGTCACCGGGGAACACGTAGTCGGTCGAGACGTGGATCAGCCCGAGGCCCAGGCGGCGGGCCGCCTCGGCCAGGTTGGCCGGACCGTCGGAGTTCACCGCGAAGGCGGCCGCCCGGTCGGTCTCGGCGTCGTCGACGGCGGTGTACGCCGCGGCATTGATCACGACCCCCCGCTGCCCGGCCTCGGCGGCCTGCGCGGCGAGATACCCGAGGCCGGCCTGCACCGCCGCCTGGTCGGTCACGTCCAGCTCGCGCGACCCGACGCCGAGCACTGCGGTGCCGGCGGCCCTGGCCCCGGCCACCAGGTCGGTACCGAGCTGCCCGCGGGCCCCCACCACCAGCAGCCGCACGCCGTCCGGACCGACGTCCGCGCCGGTCTCCGCGCCGGTCTCCGCGCCGGTTTCCGCGCCGGTTTTCGCGCCGGCGGGCATCACCGGTCGATCGCCGAACGGGCCTTGAGCGGCTCCCACCAGTCCCGGTTCTCCCGGTACCAGGTGATCGTGTCGGCCAGCCCCTGGTCGAACGGCACCAACGGCTGGTAACCGAGCTCGCGGGAGATCTTGCCGTGGTTCACCGAGTACCGGAGGTCGTGACCACCGCCGCGGGGGTCGACGATCCGCTCGATGAAGGACTCGTCCCGGCCGGTGGCCTCGATCAGCTTGGCGGTCAGCTCGGCGTTGGTCAGCTCGGTGCCGCCGCCGATGTTGTAGATCTCGCCGGGGCGCCCGCCGGCCAGCACCAGGGCGATGCCCCGGCAGTGGTCGTCGACGTGCAGCCAGTCCCGGACGTTGCGGCCCTGCCCGTACAGCGGCACCGTCAGCCCGTCCATCAGGTTGGTGACGAACAGCGGGATGACCTTTTCGGGGAACTGGTACGGCCCGTAGTTGTTCGAACACCGGGTGATCGTCACCGGCACGTCGTGGGTGCGGGCGTACGCCCGCGCCAGCAGGTCGGACCCGGCCTTGGACGCCGAGTAGGGCGAGTTCGGCAGCAGCGGCTCGTTCTCGTCCCAGGATCCCTGCTCGATCGAGCCGTAGACCTCGTCGGTGGAGACGTGGACGAACCGGGCCAGCTTCGTGTCCAGGGCGGCCTGGAGCAGGTTCTGGGTGCCCAGCACGTTGGTCAGGACGAAGTCCGCACCGCCCAGGATCGACCGGTCGACGTGCGACTCGGCCGCGAAGTGCACGACCGCGTCGGCCTCGGCGACGAGGTCACGGACCACCTCGGGGTCGCAGATGTCGCCCTGGACGAAGGTGTACCGCTCGGAGTCGTCGACCGGTTCGAGGTTCGCCAGGTTGCCCGCATAGGTGAGCTTGTCGAGCACGGTGACGTCGGCACCCTCGAGACCGGGGTACACGTCCGCCAACAGATGCCGGGTGAACGTCGAACCGATGAAGCCCGCCCCACCGGTCACGAGAATACGCATGGTGACGCATTCTGCCGCATGGTCGCGGGTCGTCCCGACCGTCGCGCCGGCCGACCCCCGATCGGGCAACGGGATGACCGGGGCGTGTGCCCGGAACCCTCGGAGCGACACCGAAGGTCACCGGAATCTCAGGTCGCCGCGGTTACCCTGGCAGCGATCCGGCCGGGATCGCGCCCGGTTCCCGGGCAACCGGAGCCGGGCCGGGAGCGTCCTGGGTTCCCGGACGAGAAGTGCAGGGCAGTGAAAGGCACGACGTGGGCAACGCTCGCCGAGCGCGATATTCCAGAAGTGACAGTGGTCCCACCGGCGGGCCGACCGGGCCGGCCCGGAGCTCCGGAAGGGCGGCGACATGACGAACCCGGATCGCCCCGATCCGCAGCGCGGACCCCGCCGGTACGGCCCCAGCTCGAACCGGGCCTGGTCCGACGCGGACCGCACGCCGCGCCCGGCCCCCTCCGGATCCTCCGCCCCGGCGGGCCGGTCCGGGCCCGACCGGCCCGCCCGGCGCCAGCCCGACCCCACCCGGCGGATGCCCAGCTACCCGCCGCCGGGTGCGGGCAGCCCGCCGCCCGCCTACCCGCCGCCCGCCGCCTACCCACCGGCCGGCGGGTACCGGCCTTCCTACCGGCCGATGGAGCAGGACGTCGCCCCG
>NZ_JBMDXT010000422.1:0-2834 GCF_048594475.1 Nakamurella sp.
GACACCGCGCTGGCGATCGAATCCTGGGACGAGCAGCCGACCCGCGAGCTCGCCGACGGCCGGAGGTTCAGCCGGGCGCAGGTCCGGCTCGGCCCGGCCGGCGACCACCCGGACGGACCGGGTGCGCTGCGGTCGGCCACCACCGGCACCCGGACCCGCCGGTGCACGGGTGCCCCCGCGCCGCGCCCCGGGGGCCGGGCCCCGGGGGCGGGGGCGGCCACGACCTCGCCGGACAGCACGCGGGTGGAGGTCTCGTAGCCCATCCGTTCGAGCTGCTCGCGCAGACCCATGTAGGTGGGGGAGCGGGTGCCGATCTTGCGGTGGGCGACGAACGTGCCCTTGCCCTGGACGCGGAACAGCAGTTCCTCGTTGACCAGCTGGGCCAGCACCTGCCGCGCGGTCATCCGGCTGATCCCGTACATCCGGTTGAGCTCGTTCTCCGACGGGATCTTCTGGTCCGGCTGCCAGACGCCGCGTTCGATCTGCTTGCGCAGCACGTCCGCGAGCTGCACGTACAGCGGCGTGGAGCCGCTCCGGTCCAGGGGGTCGGGCGAGTGCGCAGAAGCGGACATCGCGGACGTACCCCCATCCCCGGTCGAGTGTCGGCGCACCGGGGGACCGGTCGGTCCACCTCGTGCCGAGAACCATTCTCCCAAATTGCCGAAGGAGAGCGCGTCGGGGCGTCTACCGGCCGGTCCAGGCGCCGCCGGTGAGGGTGCCGGCGATGGCGTCGAGCACCCGGTCGTCACCGCCGTAGACCCCGGACGGCCGCGGCCAGTGGATCACCGCGTCGGTGAAGCCCAGCTCCGCGGCCCGGCCCGCCGCGTCCGCGAAGGCGGCCGGGCTGGACACCGACAGCACCGGCGCCGAGTCCAGGTTCAGGTAGCGGCGCAGCGTGCCCGGGTCGCGACCGGCGCGGCCCGCCGCGTCCTCGAGCCGGCGGGTGAGACCGGCCACGCGGGACCACCATTCGCCGGTCGTCACGTTCTCCGACTCCGGGCCCGTCGTCGCCCAGCCATCGGCCCGGGCAGCCGCGATGCCGATCGTCCTCGGGCCGTTGCCGGCGACCACGAGCTCGATCCGGTCCCGGCTGCCCGCCGGGATCATCTTCGCCTCGACGGCCTGGAACCAGTCGCCGCGCCAGGTGGTGTCGGGGTGGCGCAGCAGCCGGTCGGTCAGGGTGACGAACTCGTCCAGCCGGGCGACCCGCTGCGGCGGGGTCAGCGCCGCCTGGCCCAGCACGGTGGCGTCCCAGCCGGTGCCGCCGGCCCCGATCGCCGCGATCAGCCGGCCCCCGCTGACGTCGTCGATCGTCATCAGGTCCTTGGCCGTGGTCACCGGATGCCGGTAGTTCGGCGACATCACCCACGGGCCCCGCCGCAGCGTGGTGGTCGCGGTGGCCGCCGCGACCAGGGTGGGCAGCGTGCCGAACCAGGGCTCGTCCCTCAGGTCCCGCCAGGACAGGTGGTCGTAGGTCCACCCGTGCGCGAAGCCCCGTTCCTCGAGCGAGGCCCAGCGGGCCCGCGCCTCGGGCCAGCTGAACTGGGGCAGGATGACGACGCCGACGCGCAGCACGGGGGACACCGCGGCAGGCTATCGCGCCCGAAGGCCCGTGGCGCCGCCCACGCCGGCGACCACGACCGGCCGGCCGCCGGTCGCGATCCGGATCAGGGCTTGCGGTCGATCCGGTAGTGCAGCACCAGGAACGGCAGCCCGAACAGGGTGAACGCGTGCTCGGCCCGCAGCCGCCCGTCCTGCACCCGGACGTCCAGCCGCTCGCCGAAGCCGTGGACGGCCAGGACGGTCAGCTCGCCACCCGCCGGGTCGATCGCGGCCAGGTAGTGCCCCGGATGGGGCAGGTCGCTGCGGCTGGTCAGGATCAGGCCCCCGCCCGGCCGGGCCCGGGGCAGCAGGGTGGCGGTGAAGCTGCCCTGCGGGACGGGGAAGCCGACACTGACATAGCCGCGGTCGGCGTCCCGGTAGGTGGTGTAGACGCCCACGTAGATCGGGTCGTCGGTGTCCGCGTACGACCGGATCCAGCAGCGGATGGTCTCCGGAGCCGCCGCGCTTCCCGGCGAGTCCGGCGGTGCCGGTGGTCCCGGCGGCGCCGGCCGGGTGATCGTGTCGATCCGGCTCCGGACCCCGCGTTCGATGTCGCGCTGGTTCATCGGCACGTTGGCCTGCCCCAGGGGCCGCGCCACCGCGGCGCGGTACAGCAGGTAGCCGGGGCGGATCCAGGCCCGCCAGCGGGGGTCGATGTCGAGCCGGAACCGGGTGGTGTGCTCGTAGAACTCGCGCACCAGCGGGTCGGCGGCGGCCGGGTCGAAATCGGGTCCGGCCAGGTCGTCCAGGCAGGCCACGATCCCGATGTCGGTGACGTCGGGGTGGTAGTCGGCGGCCAGCTGCTCGGCCAGGTCCCTGAGGTAGCCGGTGCCCACGTACCGGGTGCGGGCGGCCCGCGGCACGACGAACGGCAGCTGCTCGGCCGGCACCCGGTCGGCCAGCAGGCTGACCTGGGCGTCGCGGAACAGCAGCGCCGACGACGTCCGGTATGCCGTCATGGTGGCGGCCGCGGTGAGCGCTCCCGGGGCGCCGGCGCGGGCCAGCAGCCCACCGGCGAGCACCCCCAGCGCCGGCCCGAACGCGATCTTCTGCGGCCGGACGCCGAGCAGGCCGCCGAGGGCACCGGTGACCGTGGCGATCGTCCGCGGGCCGGCGCCCAGCCGCTGCGCGGCCCGGCCGAGCGGCGCGACCAGGGCGGCACTCACCGCGATCCGTTGGAACAACGGCGGGATCTCGCCGGGCCGCTGCCGCCGCCGGGCGACCGCCTCCGA
>NZ_JBMDXT010000423.1:0-9929 GCF_048594475.1 Nakamurella sp.
CAGCCGCAGGGCCAGCCCGCCGCGCCGGGGGTCGGCGGCCGGCCCGCCCGCCCCGACCAGGGCGACCCCGCCGAAGAACGGGCGCTGTTCCGGCCACTGGACGATGTTCTCGCCGTCCTGCTCGAGCGCGTCGATCACCTCGGGCCCGAACCCGGGCTCGAGGTGCACGGCGTCCGGCGTGGCGTTCATCCGCGGCGCCGCGACGGCCTCGGCCGGGCCGCGCCCGTCGACCAGGACCCGGGTCAGCACCTGCAGCAGGGCCGGCCGGATGCGGCTCCCGCCGGCGGCCCCACCGGCGGCCAGCAGCCCGCCGGCCGGGTCGGTCACCACCAGCGGCACCATCATCGACGGCATGCGTTCGCCCGGCTCCATCCGGGCCCGCAGCAGCTCTCCCTCGCCGAGCATCGAATTGCCGTGCACCCCGCCGTGCCAGATGCCCGACCCCAGGCCGAGCGAGTGGGTGGCCGCGCAGGCGTTCCCGTCCGGATCGACGGCGACCAGCGTGGTCGTCTCGGCCCGGCGGACCGGCGCCCGCAGGGCCTGAGCCAGCCGGCGCGCCCGCTCGACCGGATCGCGGTCGGTCACCGAGCGCTCCAACAGCCCGGCTGTCTGCGCGAACCGGTCGAGATCGTTGTCCCGGACACAGATGATCCCCGGGCCGAACCGGGTGCGGGCCCCGGTCAGGTTCTCGACCCGGTAGGCAGCCATGTCGACGTCCGACAGCGCGCCGCCGTCGGCCCGGACGGCCGCGACGAACGCCCGGCCGAACGCCCCGGTGGTCAGTGCCTCGGGCCCCTCGTTGAGATAGGAGTCCAGCGTCTGGGCCAGACCCTCGTGGTGCAGCAGCTCGCCCGGGCCCAGATGGCGCCGGCCCCCGGTGCCGTCCGGCCGCGAGTAGACGGCGACCCCGTCGCCCAGCACCATCGCCGCCGCGACGTCGGGCAGCAGGACGGCGTGCTGCATCGGGAACGGAGTGCCGTTCGCGGCCAGCTCACGGGCCGGCGCGACGATCTGCGACCAGTCGAGCCGGCCGAACGAGCCGTGCAGCGCGGCGACGCCGGCCGGGGTGCCGGGCACGGCCACGCTGGGTCCGCCGACCGCGTACGGCACCTCGACGTCGCCGAACGCGACCTTGATGTCGCGGGCCGGGGCCGGCACGGTGCCGTCCAGGCCGGGCACCGCGACGAAGAAGTCGAGGCAGTGCACCTGACCGGTGGCCGCCTCGTACACGGTCGCGAAGCCCCCGCCGCCCAGGCCGGTGAACAGGGTCTCGGACACGCAGCCGGCCAGGATCATCGCGGCGACCGCGTCGGCGGCCGATCCGCCCGCCCGCAGCAGGTCGCGGCCGACCGCGGCGGTGGCCGGGTGACCGGCGGCGACGGAGGCGGGCACGGTGGTCACCGGGGAAGGCTATCCGGCCGGACGGATCGGTGAGTGCCGGGACAACGCCGGCGCCAGGGTGCCCCGTGGGACCACCACCACCTCCCCCAGGTCGAGCCAGGCCGCCATCCGACCGAGCTCGGCGGCGGCCGCCGCGGCCGTCGCAGCCGGGTCCGCGCCCGGCTCCAGCCAGGCCGCCTGCACCAGCAACCGGCCGGTCCCGCGGTCCGCCTTCAGGTCGAACCGCCCGACCAACCGGTCGCCGACCAGGAGGGGCAGCACGTAGTAGCCGTAGATCCGCTTGGCCGCCGGCGTGTAGATCTCGATGCGGTAGTGCATGTCGAAGATGCGCTCGGTCCGCTCCCGCCGCCAGACCAGCGGGTCGAACGGGCTCAGCAGGGCGGCGCCGCCGACCGATCGCGGCACGCGGGCTCCGGCGTGCAGGAACGCCGGCTGCTCCCAGCCGCGGACCGTCACCGGCAGCACCCGCCCGTCCTCGACCAGATCGGCCAACGCCAGCCTGGTCTCGGCGATACCCATCCGGTAGTAGTCGGCCAGGTCGGCGACCGTGCCGATGCCGTGCGCGCGGGCGGCCAGCGCGACGAGCTCACGCCGGGCGTGCTCGTCGGCCGGCGTGGGCGCCGCCAGCACCGACGGCGGCAGGACGCGCTCGCTCAGGTCGTAGACCCGCTCGAAACCGCGGCGGCCGGCCACGCCGATGACCCCGGTGGCGAACAGGTGCTCGCAGGCGACCTTGGTGATCGACCATTCCCACCACCCGGCGACCCCGCGGCCGGGTGCCTCGAGCGCCTTTTCCACGTCGCCGGCCGAACTGGGCCCGAGCTCGGCGACGGCGTCCCGCACGACGTCGAGGAATCCCGGGTGCTCGGCCTGCAGCCGCTTCATTTGCCCCCACACCCCGTCGGACTCGTAGCGCCGCTGCCGCCAGCGCAGCAACGGCTCCCGCTCGACCGGGACGAGCGAGGCCATGTGCGCCCAGGACTCGATCAGCACCCGGTCCCGGGGACGGGCGGGCCAGGCGGCGCCCTCCAGGACCGACGTCGGATACGGCCCGAGCCGGCTGAAGACCGGCAGCAGGTGGGCCCGGGCCAGCACGTTGACCGAGTCGATCTGCAGGATGCCGATGTCGTCGACCAGCCGGCGCAGGTGGCCGCGGTGGACGGCCCGGGGGGCCGTGGCCGACCCGGAGGTCGCTGCGGGGGCCGGTTCGGCCAGCCGTTGCGCGGCGATCGCGATGCGACGGGCCTGGTCGGCGGACAGCTCGCGCCCGGTTCCGGAGACGCGGCCGGCCCGCGCCGGCCGGACCCGGCGCCCGGCGTCCACCGGGCCGGCCGGGCGGGCGACGGGACGGCCCCCCGTCGGTGCGGGCGGGCGGGACAGCAGCGGGGGTGACGGCGCAGCCATGCGGGCGATGGTGCCACCCGGCACCGACAGTGCCGCCCCGATGGCATGCTGGCTCGTCATGGCCTCCAGTTCCGTCCGTCCGGCGACCGTCGAGGACGCGGCGGCGATCGCCTCGCTCCAGCTGCTGGTCTGGCAGCAGGCGTTCGCCGCCGTGCTGCCCGCGGCCGCGCTGGCCACCGACCCGGCGGTGCACGCCGGATCGTGGGCGGCTCGGATCGACGCCGGCGGGACCGTGCTGCTGGCCACCGAGGGCGCGGAGGCGGTCGGTTTCGCGGCCGTCGGCGCCGACGTCGACTGGCACAACCTGCTCGATCCGGTCGGCGAGATCGAGGTGCTGTACGTGGTCCCCCGGTGGGGGCGCCGGGGGCACGGTGGCCGGCTGCTCGCGGCTGCGGCCGCCGCGCTGCGGGTGACCGGCGCGCGGACCGGGCGCTGGTGGGTGCCGGCCGCCGACCGGGCCACGGCCCGCTTCCTGATCGCGGCGGGATGGGCGGAGGACGGCGTGCGGCGAAAACTCGACACCGGCGCATCGCCCATCGTCGAACAGCGGTGGTCGGGCTCCCTCGATCTGGTCGCGGTCTGACCCGTCCGAGCGGGCCGGTCACGGCGCCCGAGGGACGGGGCGAGAGGCCGGACCGGCGCCGAACCGGCCGGCGCGGCCGGCGATCCTGACCGGCCCCGGCCCGGCCGGCGCGGCCGGCGATCCGGACCCCGCTACGGCGCCGGGGTCCCGCTCTCCAGCGCGATCGCCTTGCGCATGGCCGAACGGGCGCGTTTGCGGTCCCCGGCCAGGTCGTAGGCGTGGGCCAGCGCGAACCAGCCGCGCCAGTCGTCGGGCGTGGCCTCGACCCGGGTCCGGACGGTGTCGAAGTAGGCGTCCGCGGCATCCCGCTCGACCCGCCCGGAGGGACGCAGCGGCAGGTCGGGCACGTCCGGCAATTGGCCGTCAGCGGCCAGCCGCCGGGCCAGCCGCTGGGTCTGCCACCCGAACCGCAGCTCCCAGAAGACCAGCACCACTCCGATGATCGGCAGCAGCAGCACCCCGATGCCCAGGGCCAGGCCGGCCACGCCGCCGGCCTGGATCAGGGCGATCGCCCGGCCGCCCAGCAGGACGAAGTAGACCACCAGCGCCAGCGTCAGCAGCGCGACGGTGATCTTCGTCCGGGTCCCCCGGCTCATCGGGCCGGCCCCCGCGCGGTCAGACGATCCCGAGCAGTTGCTCGAGTCCCAGGGTCAGGCCCGGCCGCCCCGGCACCTCCCGGATCGCGGTGAGCACCCCGGGCATGAACGACACCCGGTCCAGCGAGTCGTGCCGGATCGTCAGGGTCTCCCCCGCCGTGCCCAGGATGACCTCCTGGTGGGCGACCAGGCCCGGCAGCCGCACCGAATGCACCCGGACCCCGTCGACGTCGGCGCCGCGCGCCCCGGGCTGCTCGATGGTCGTCGCGTCCGGGCCCGGCCCCAGGCCGGCCTCCGTGCGGGCCGCGGCCACCGCCCGCGCGGTCGCCGCCGCGGTGCCCGACGGCGCGTCGGCCTTGCCGGCGTGGTGCAGCTCGATGATCTCGACCGATTCGAAGAAGCGCGCGGCCTCGCGGGCGAACCGGGCGGCCAGGACGGCCCCGATGGCGAAGTTGGGCACGACGATGACGCCCAGCTCGGGCTTGGCCTCGAGCCAGCCGGTGATGGTGGCCAGCCGCTCGGTGTCGAAGCCCGACGTCCCGGCGACCACATGGATGTTGTTGTCCAGGCAGAACCTGATGTGGTCCATCACCACGTCCGGATGGCTGAAGTCGACGACGACCTGGCTGTCCGCATCGGCGAGCGAGAAGAGCCACTCGCGTCCGCCGACCGCGGCGACCAGATCCATGTCAGGTGCCTCGACGACCGCCTGGCAGGTCTGCGCCCCCATCCGGCCGCGGGCCCCGATGACCCCGACCCGCAACGGTTCCTCGGTCACCGGGCCCTCCCCCCGGTCTCACCGGTCAGCCCGATAATCGTCTGGGCGACGATCTGAACGGTCATCAGGTCCGTACTCCGATCCCCGGTCGTGATCGCCGGAAGTCATGCGCGTCGCGACGCATTCTCCGGTGCGCGATCGGCCATGCCAACACCGGCCACCGGTTGGGCGGTCCGGCCGGCCGTCAGGCCGAGCACCACACCGGCCAGGACGGCCAGCGCCCCGGCCGCCTGGGGGGCCGTGACCTGCCCGACGCCGGCCAGGGTGACGGCGACCAGGCCGGCCACCGGGATGACCCCGTTGAACAGGCCGGTGCGAGCGGCACCCAGCCGATCCATCGCCGCGAACCAGGCCACGCACACGACCGCGGTGACCATGACGGCCAGGTAGACCAGGGCGCCGAACTCGGTCGGCGTCGGCATCCGCACCAGGTCGGCGCCGGTCACGGCCGTCACGCCCGCGCCGGCGACCAGCAGCATCACCCCGGCCAGCCCGCAGGAGTACACGGTGGCCGCCAGGGTGCCCAGACGGGGCAGCACCGGCGCGGCGAGCACGGTCATGCCGACGGCCCCGGCCAGGGCGCCCAGCGAGAGCACCACGGCCAGCGGGTCGACCGCGCCGCCGCCCGATCCGAGCTGGGCGATGCCGGCCCCGGCCGTGACCACCAGGGCGGCGAGCACCAGCCGGCCGGACGGCCGGCGGCGGGCCGTCACCGACCCGACCAGGACGATCACCAGAGGGGCCGCGCCGATCACCACGCCAACGCTGCCGGGATCCCCGACCCGGGTCGCCTCGATCATCAGCACGCTGCAGCCGGCCATGCCCACCGCACCGAGCGCGGCCAGCCAGCCCCACTCGCGAGCGGTCGGCCGGGGCAGCGCGATGCGGCGCACCCGGACCCAGGCCAGCAGCAGCAGGGCGGCGGCGAGATAGCGCAGCCCCTGACCGCCGAGCACCGGATACGTCGAGACCAGGTCGGACGCGGCCACCGAGCCGCCGACCAGCGCGGTGGCACCCACCGCAAGGGCAATGCCCGATCGTTCCTGCACACTCACCATGACTCCACCCTGCGCGTCGTGGATCATTAGCGGTAGGGGCATAATCAGCAGGACGTCATTAGGAGAACTATTGATCGACGTGCAGCGACTCGCGGTGCTCCGCGAGGTGGCCCGGGCCGGCAGCTTCGCCGGCGCGGCGGTCGCGCTGCATCACACCCCGTCGGCGGTCTCCCAGCAGGTCGCGGCCCTGGAGCGCGGGGCCGGCCTCGTCCTGGTCGAGCGCAGCACCCGCGGCGTGCGGCTGACCGAGGCCGGGCGCCTGCTCGTCGCGACCGCCGATGCCGTGCACGCGGAACTCGCGGCGGCCGAACGACACCTGATCGAGCTGCGGGAGGACGGTCCGCCGACCCTGACGGTCGTCACCTTCCCCAGCGCCGGTGAGCCGCTGCTCGCACCGGCGCTGAGCCCGCTCACCGCGGGCCGGCACGTCGACATCACCGTGATCGAGGCCGAACCCGACGACGCCCTGACCGCCGTCCGGGAGGGCCGGGCCGACCTGGCCCTGCTCTACCACTTCCATCTGCCCGAACCGCCCCGCGGCTGGGCGGCGGCGGCCGGCCCGGGCGCGTACACGCCGCTGCTGACCGAACCCTTCCGGCTCGTCGTGCCGGCCACCCACCCGCTGGCCGGCCGGCCGACGGCCGACCTGGCCGACTTCGCCGGGGACCGGTGGATCCACGGCTGGGGCGGCCCGGCCGAGGTCGTCGACGCGCTGGCCGCGCTGGCCGGGTTCCGCCCCCAGGTGGTCTGCCGGTCAAGCGATTACCGCTTCATGTCCGCCCTGGTCGGCGCGGGCGTCGGGGTCACGCTACTGCCGGCGCTCGCGCTGCCCGAGCGCGACGACGTCCGCGTCCTGCACCTGGACCCGCCCCCGACCCGCTTCGTCGGGGCCTGGGTGCCCGACCGGCCCTGGCGCAGTCCCGCGGTCGCGCAGGTGCTGGACTCCCTGCGCCGGCGGGCGGCCGAGCTGGCCGGATGAGGTGGCCCACCACGAACCCGCCCGGAGGAGGCCGGGTTCCCAGTTGGCTCCCGGTGCGCTGATCCAAGGCCCACCGAACCGGACCTTTCGGACGACGATCCGGGCCTTTGATCAGCGCGGATCGCCAGCGGCCGACCTGGAGACGGCGAACAGGCGGATCAGCCGCTCTCGTCGAGGGGTTCCAGGCCGACCCGGGCGATGTCGCCGACCTCCAGGTCCTCCGCGACCCGCACCGCCTTCTTCACCGGCAGCACGTACGGGCCGCCGGTGCGCTCGGGGAAGATCGAGGTCCGCCACCGGGAGCCGCCGATGGTGACGGCCACCTTCACCGCGCCGAAGCCGGCGCGGGGCCGGGGGACGTCCGCGATGTCGGCGGACACGTCGTCCGGCAGCCGGACGAACACCCACTCCTCGGCGCGGGCGGCCCACCGCCACAGCTCGGCGGTGAACTCGTACCGGGTGCCGGCCAACCGTTGCCTCCGCCTCAGGTGGTGATGGTGGGGTCGAGTGTGCCGAAGACGGAGCGTCGGCAGTGGTCCGGGTGGCCCTCGTCCGGACCGGTCCGGGAGCGGGTGGCCGGGCGTCAGTGGTCCGCGGAGGCGCTCGGGCCGCGACTGCGGCTGCGGCGCGCTGAGTGTGACGCCTCCCGCTGACGGCACCCCTACCGTGCAGCCGACCCGGCGAAGGACGGCCCTGGTTCCGCCGATCGTGGACCGGGTGGGACGCCCGCCGACCGTACCCGGCGCCGGCGCCGGCGCGCACCCGCGGCCGGCCGCGCCGGTGACGGCACCATGACCGTCCACTCGGGGCCGAGGAGCGATGGCGCAGGTTCCGTCAGTGCCTCACCGAGGCGGGACGGTGAATTCCTCGATGGCGAACCCGCGGATGGCGCGCAGCTGCCCGTCGTCGGGGCCGTCGCCGCGAAAGGCGGTCAGCGCCTCCGGGGTGGTCCAGCGTTCGAGGACGTTGACCCGGGCCGGATCGAGCAGGTCGGCGCCGAGGGCGAAGTCCAGGCAGCCCGGGGCGGCCCGGGCCGCGCGGACGGCGTCCGCGCAGCCGGCCAGATACTCGGCCCGGACGTCCGGATCGACGATCAGGTGCCCCGCGACGATGATCATGGCCCGCTCCTCCCGCATGGCCGGATCTCGGCCTGCCCTTCCGACCGCTCGGCGCCGCAGCAGTCATCGGTCGGCCGCGGTGTTCCGGACACCCCCCGACAGACGAGGGGTCCGCCCGCCGCACCCCGATCGAATCACCGTCGACCGGACCTCGACGACCGCAGGCCGCCGCGGTCCCGGGACGGCATCCTCACCGGTCGCAGCGCGGTGGGGCCGGGATGCGGTGCGGCGCGGATCAAGTCGCGCCGAATGGGACGGGTGGGACGCGAGTCGACGACTTCGTCCGCGCCTGCGTTGTTGATCCGCGCGGACAGGCGACGGCCGGACCGTTGCGGGGCGGACGGGCGACGACCGGACGGGTGCGGGCCGGGCGGGGGCGGGCCGGGCGGGTCAGGTCAGGTCATCCGGGTGGGGACGATGGCGGGCCGACGGCCACGCAGGTCACGACCTTGCGCCGACGAGGTCCCTGAGTTCGGCCGGGAGTTCGTCCGGGGTGCGGTAGGGACCGACGACGGCGGCGGACAGCGGGGTGGCGACGAGACGACGGGCCAGCCCGGCGACCTCGTCGGCGGTGACCGCGCGGATGGCCGCGAACTCCTCCTCCACGGTGCGGAACTCGCTGCGGACCAGCAGGGACTTGCCGATCCGGCTCATCCGCGACTCGGAGTCCTCCAGGGCCAACGCCAGCGACCCGCAGAGCTGGCCCTGGACCCGCGTGAGCTCGTCCGGGCGCAGTCCCCGGTCGGCGACGTCGACGAGTTCCTGACCGATCAGCTTGGCGACCTCGCCCAGATGGTCCGGCGCGCAGCCGGCGTAGATGGACAGGGCGCCCACGTCGGCGTAGGCCGCGGTGGCGGCATAGCAGGAGTAGGCCAGGCCCCGTTCCTCGCGGATCGACCGGAACAGCCGCGAGCTCATCCCGCCGCCCAGCGCGGCCGACAGGACGGCCAGGACGGCCCGTTCGGGCGAGTTCCGGTCGCCCGACGGCACGCCCAGGGTCAGGTGGGCCTGCTCGGTGTCGCGGGTCACCACCAGCGGGCGGCCGGTCGGCCGTGGGCGCCCGCGACCGGTCCGGTAGGCCGCCGGGGCGGCATCGGGGTCGAGCGCCAGCCGGTCACGGAACGCCGCCCGCACCCAGCGCAGGGCGTCGCCGTGCTCGACCCCGCCGGCGACGGCGACGACCATCTTCGGCGGCGCGTACCGGCGGCGGTAGTAACCGGCGATCTGCGAGCGCGACATCGCGGTGATGGTCCCCGTGGACCCGATCACCGGGGCGGCGACGGGGTGACCGGCGAACACCACGGACGCGAACGCGTCGGCCAGGGTGTCCTCCGGGTCGTCGTCGCGCATGGCGATCTCTTCCAGGATGACGGTGCGCTCGGTGTCCACGTCGTCCGCGGCGATGACCGCGTCCAGCACGACGTCGCACACCAGGTCGACGGCCAGTTTCGCCTGCTCGGCCAGGATCCGGGCGTAGTAGCAGGTGTACTCGTGCGAGGTGAACGCGTTGAGCTCGCCGCCGACGGCGTCGACCGCGTCGGCGATCTCGTACCCGGTCCGGGTCCGGGTGCCCTTGAACAGCAGGTGCTCCAGGAAGTGGGACGCCCCGGCCAGGCGTGGGGTCTCGTCGACCGACCCCACGCCCACCCACACGCCGATGGTGGCGCTGCGCGCCCCGGGCACGCTCTCGGTGACCACGCGCAGCCCGCCGGGCAGGAGCGAGGCGGTGACGGCGGAACCGTCGGACGCGCGCTCCAGTACTCTCGTCCGGGCCCGGCGGGCCGGCGTGGTCACCCGGTCAGACCTGCGCGGGCTCGGCGTCGGCAACCGGCGCGGTATCGGGCGCCGCATCCGCCGCATCCTCGGCCTTGACCGGCACCAGGCTGATCTTGCCGCGGGCGTCGATCTCGACGATCTCGACCTGCAGCTTGTCGCCGACGTTGACCACGTCCTCGACCTTGTTGATCCGCTTGCCGCCGCCCAGCTTGCTGATGTGCACCAGGCCGTCCCGA
>NZ_JBMDXT010000424.1:0-2741 GCF_048594475.1 Nakamurella sp.
CGCACCGTGCGGATCCGCAAGGACCCGGCGGGCGAGCCGATCACCGGGCTGATCGACTACGACGCGTTCTGCGGGACCCTGACCGACGAGGCCGCGGAGGCCGCCGCCAACCACACGATCTCGGCCCGCGACCTCAAGGCCAAGATCGATGCCGGCGAGGACTTCCTGCTGGTCGACGTCCGGGAGCAGAACGAGTACGAAATCGTCTCGATCCCCGGTTCCGTCCTGATTCCCAAGGGCGACATCCTGTCCGGCGAGGCCCTGTCGTCCCTGCCCATGGACAAGCCCCTGGTGCTGCACTGCAAGTCCGGGGCGCGGTCGGCGGAGGCGCTCGCGGTGCTGCACAAGGCCGGGTTCGGCGACGCGGTCCATGTCGGCGGCGGGGTCCTGGCCTGGATCAAGCAGGTCGATCCCAGCCTACCCACCTACTGACCGGCGAGGGACGTGGCTCCGGGGTCCGGGACGTCGCGCGCTCCGGCGCCCGGCTCCGGTCGGCGCGCGATGCCGGGCCCCGACGGGCCCGGCCGGTACGGTCGATCGGTGACCTCACGACCGGAGGATCGGGCAGCGGGCCGGTCCGCTGGTAGCGACGGCGGCCACCGCCTGGATGCGGTGCTGCCCGCGTCGTCCGGTCGGCCCCCCGACCACGTCATGACCGCGTTCAACGCGGCCGGCGAGGCACTCGAGCGCCTGCCCGGCGGTCGGGGACGCTCGTGGCGGGCCGGGAACACGGTGGTCAAACCGGTGGACGAGCCGGTGGTGGCCAGCTGGCTGGCCACCGTCCTGGAGCAGCGGCCGGTGCCCGGCGTACGGGTCGCGCGTCCCGTCCGGTCCACCGACGGTCGGTGGGTGGTCTCCGGCTGGACCGCCCACCGCTTCGTCGCCGGCAGCGTCGCGCCCCGCTTCGACGAGATCCGGGAGACGGGCCGATCGCTGCACCGCGCACTGGCCGACGTGCCCGAGCCGCGTTTTCTGCGCGAGCGCAGCGACCTGGCCAGTTGGGCCGACCGGTTGGCCTGGGGTGAGGTGCTGGACACCGACGAACGACTCGGTCACGGGCACGGGGCGAGCGTCTATCGCGAGCTGGCCGCCCAGCGGCGACCGGTGACCGCGCCCGTACAGGTCGTCAACGGCGACCTGTACGGCACCGTCCTGTTCGCCGGGGACGCCGACCCCGCCGTGTTCGACGTCACCCCGTTCTGGCGCCCCGCCGGTTGGGCGACCGCGGTGCTCGCCGTCGATGCGGTGACCCGCGGGGGCGCCCCGATCGAGGTGGTCGGGGAGTGGGCGGACGGTCCGGACTGGCCGCAGCTGGTCCGCCGGGCCGCCCTGTACCGGCTGGCCGCCGGTCTGGCCCACCCGCGGACCCCGACCGACGACATGGTGGCCGTGCTGTCCACCGCCGAACGGATCGACCGCTTCCTGCGGTGAGGCCGTTGGCCGACGGCACGTTCCCTCATGCCACCGCGGCACCGTCGTCCTCCCCGGTGTGCCCCGGGCGGGATCGCGACCCCGGAACCGGATCGACGTCGGTCCCGTCCGGCGGTTGCAGCAGGCGGTCGAGGACCCGCGGCGGCAGACCGGCCGCCATGGTGTCCATCAGCTGCTGGACCAGGCGGTTCCCGGGCTCGGCCAGCAGGCACCGGTCCACCGACACCTGGGCGAGGCCGCCGTCACCGAACCGGTAGGCCAGCACCGCGAGCACGGCGCAGATACCCGAGGCCAGATCGTCCGTGGTCCAGGCGGCGCACGCGATGAGCATCGCCAACCAGATGCGGTCCAGCTCGAACAACCCACGCAGGATGACACCGTCGCGCACGACGACGTCCAGGCAGGCGACGGTCAGTTCCGCGGCCAGGTGCACGTCCACCTGGCCGGTCCTGGCCACCTGGTCGAGTGCGCCGTCCAGCAATGCGTCGACGCGGTCGGGGAGCGGGACGAACGACGGTGGCGGCAGGTCCGGCCGTCCGTTGCTCCGGGCCGGCGGCCGCCGGGCCGGTGGGTCGCGGAGGTCGGCCGGATGACCGTGGACGACCGCGGTGACGGCCCGGGCGGCCAGCCGCCGGCGCCGGCCGCGGGGTCCGGCGATGGACGCGCGGAGCGCGGCGCGGTCGGCGAGCACGACCCGCCCCTCAAAGGCGTTCACGGCCGCGAACGCCTCCGTCGTGGGATGCCGTTGACCGGGGGGCGGCCGGCTGTCGGACAGCCGCAGCGGGCCGGGGTTCACCACGTCCCAGACCCGACCGCCGTGGACGAGGAGCACGGCGCAGATCCCGACGCCGGCATGATCCAGGGCGCCCATCAGGTCGGTCAGGATCGCCGGCCGGCGGCGACGCTCCGGATAGCAGATCACCGCGACCCGCTCGGCGTGGGTCAGCGCGGTCCCGGTGAGCCGGGCGACGACCACCGGATCACGATCCGGCGGCAGATCGACGCGGGCCACCGGCCCCAGCGCGTTGCGGTCCCCGGACATGCACATCAGCACGATGCTCCGGTCGGGGTGAAAGCCGAGCAGGTGCGGCACGGCCGCCAGCAGTCCGTCCGGTCCGCTGAGTCGGATGCGGGGATCCCCGCCGAGTTCGTCCATGCCGCCAAGGGTCGGCCCGACGGCGCCGCGACCGCGGGTCGGTGCAGCGATTGGGGACGGATTCAGGCGTGTGCGCTAAACCGGCGGTCAGTCACCTGGTTACCGTCGCCCCGGTCGGCCGGGGGGGTGCCGGGGGGGGGGGCCCCCCCGGCCC
>NZ_JBMDXT010000425.1:0-10754 GCF_048594475.1 Nakamurella sp.
GACGCCATCCCGCCGGGCCCGGCCGAGGTGGTCGACCTCCCCCTCGGCGACGGCGCCCGCTCGCCCGCCGGGTCCGTCCCGCCGGCCGGAACCGTCCCGCCGGCCGGGGCCGTCCCGCCGACCGGCGCCGGCGTCCCGCCGGCCGAGCCGCACCTGCAACCCGTCCCCGACGGCCGGCCGCCGATCACGGTCTCGACCAACGGGTCGACGAGCGGGCCGACGGCCGTCTCGGCGGACCGGCCGACCGCGGTCGCGACGGACGGGCCGGGCGGGGGACCGCCCGCGGGCGCGGGGACCCGGCCGGACGCCGAGCCGGACGACGAGCCGGACGACGGGGAGCGCGTCGACCCGGTCCAGGCCTATCGGGACCGGGCCTCCTACACCCCGGAGCGTTACCTGGTGGTCCGGCCGCTGTCCGAGGAGCACGGCGTGATCAACGCCGAGGTCACCGAGCGCATCGCGTCGGTGCTGCGGGAACGGTCCCCGGCGCGGATCGAGCCCGAGAAGGTCGCCTGATCCGATCGGCGCCGGGTGGCCCCGCTCAGATCAGCGTGTCGGCCAGCGGCACGTCCGGGTCGGCCAGCTTGGCCGGATCCGCCGCCCGCCCCTCGAGACCGGCCTTGACCAGCTGCTGGATGTCCTCGTTGACGTCCCAGATGTTGGCGTTCATCCCGGCCAGCACCGCCCCGTCCCGCAGCCAGAAGGCCAGGAACTCCGGGGCCTGCGGGTTCGCCGCCGGGTCCCCACGGAACACCACCCGGTCGTACTCGCCCGGAGCCACCCAGCCCGAGTACTCCATGCCCAGGTCGTACTGGTCGGAGAAGAAATAGGGCAGCGGCGCGTACTCCTCGGTGCCGCCCAGCATCGCGCGAGCCGCCGCCGGGCCGCCATTGAGAGCGTTGGCCCAGTGCTCGACGCGCAGGTGCCGGCCGAGCAGCGGGTTGTAGGAGGACGCGACGTCCCCGCAGGCGAAGACGGCCGGGTCGGAGGTCCGCAACAGCGCGTCGGTGACGATGCCGTTGTCGACGGTCAGGCCCGCCTCCTCGGCCAGCTCGGTGACCGGCCGGATGCCCACGCCGACCACCGCGATCGCCGCGTCCAGTTCGGTGCCGTCGTCCAGCACCACCCCCCGCAGGCGGCCGTCCGCGCCGCGGAACTCGCGCACTCCGGCGCCGAACCGGAACTCGACCCCGTGCGCGGCGTGCAGGTCGCGGTAGACGGTCGCGACCTCGTCGCCCAGGACGCGCTGCAGCGGCAGCGCGGCGGTCTCCACGACGGTCACCGGGCACCCGTGGCCGCGGGCGGCGGCCGCCGCCTCCAGCCCGATCCAACCGGCGCCGACCACGACGACCGGGCCGCCCGCCCGGAAGGCCGCGAGCAGCGCGTCCGACTGGTCCAGGGTGCGCAGGTGATGGATGCCGGTCAGGTCGGCGCCGGGCACGTCCAGGGTGCGGACCGCCGATCCGGTGGCCAGCAGCAGGCGGTCGTAGCCGATCGTGTCGGCCGGGTGCAGCGCCACCGTGCGCGCGGCCGGGTCCAGCCCGACCGCCGCCGTGCCCGGGCGCCAGTCGATGTCGTGCTCGGCCCACCAGCCGGCCTCGTGCAGGTAGGCCGACGACCGCTCGTCCGACCCGACCAGGTAGCCCTTGGACAGCGGCGGGCGCTCGTACGGCGGCTCGGTCTCGGCCCCGATCAGGACGACCCGGCCGGTGAAGCCCTCCTCGCGCAGCGTCTGGGCGGCCTTGCCGCCGGCCAGGGACGCGCCCACGATCACGAACGTCTGGTCAGTCATGCCGCCTACAGTGCCCCGCCGCCCCGGCACCGACAACAGAAAGTGCCGGCGCTCGCGGGGGCCGCGCTGTCGGAGGGCTCGGCTACGGTGGCCGGGTCCGATTCGCCCAGTCCTGCCGAGAGGTCTGCCCGGTGCCCGACCGCCCTGCCGTGCCCGCCGCCCCACCCGCAGCGCAGTGGTCGACGGCCGACACCGAACCGGTCGTCTGCTGCGTGTGCGGGGTGCCGGGCGAGCTGCGGCACGAGGTGCCGCCGTTCGGCGTCGTGCGGTGCCCGGTGTGCGCGCTGGTCTTCGTCTCGCCCCGGCTGACCGCCGACGCCCTGCAGCGTCTCTACGACGAGCCGGCCTACTTCGACGGCGGGGTCTACGGGGACCGCTCGGCCCGGTCCCCGGCCATGCTCCTGCAGCGCGCCTGGACCAGGGGCCGGCTGGCCGGCCTGACCGCGCGACGCCGGCCGCCGGCCCGCCTGCTCGAGGTCGGCAGCGGGTACGGGCTGTTCCTGGCTGCGGCGCGGGACGCCGGGTACGCGGTGCGCGGCGTCGAGCTGTCCCGCACCGGGGTCCGGGTCGCCCGGGACGAGCTCGGCCTGGACGTCGTGGCCGGCCAGCTGGCCGACGCCCCGCGGGAGCCCGCCGACGTCGTCTGCTTCTGGGACACCCTGGAGCACGTGCCGGACCCGCTGGCCTTCCTCGCCGAGGTCCGGTCGCGGCTGGCCCCGGGCGGGGTGTTCGCGCTGTCGGTGCCGTACGTCTCGTCGGTGCCGGCCCGGGTGCTCGGCGCCCGGTGGTGGACGCTCAAGCCCGAGCAGCACATCTGGCACTTCACCCCGCGCACGCTTGGCCTGGTCGCCGCCCGGGCCGGTCTGGTCGTCACCGACGTGGTCCGCTCGCCGGTGGCCGGGGCGAACCTGGGCCGCCTGGATTCCCTGGTGGCGTTCGGGCGGGCGCTGCCGGACCGGGTGGTGCCGGATCGAGCGCTGCCGGACCGGGTGGTGCCGGACCGGGTGGTGCCGGATCGGGCGGAGCGGACCGACGGGGGTGCCGCCGGTGTCTGAGCCGCCCCCACCCGCGGTGGTTTTCGACGACCTCGTCGGCCAGCAGGCGGCGGTGGACGAACTGTCCCTGGCCGTCGCCGGTTCGCACGGCGATCCGGGCGTGCCCGGCGCGGCGATGACCCACGCCTGGCTGTTCACCGGGCCGGCCGGATCCGGGCGGTCGGTGGCGGCCCGCGCGTTCGCCGCCGCCCTGCAGTGCCCGCTGCGCGGGTGCGGCCACTGCAGCCATTGCCGCACGGTGCTGGCCCACACCCACGCCGACGTCCGCGCGGTGGTGCCGGAGGGGCTGACCATCTCGGTCAAGGAGATGCGCGCGGTCGTCCAGCTGGCCGCTCGCGGTCCGGCCACCGGCCGGTACCAGATCGTGCTGATCGAGGACGCCGACCGGCTCACCGAGGGCGCGTCGAACGCCCTGCTCAAGGCGGTCGAGGAGCCGGCCCCGCATACGGTGTTCCTGCTGTGCGCGCCGTCCACCCACCCCGACGACGTCTCGGTGACGATCCGCTCCCGGTGCCGGGTGGTCGGCCTGCGGACGCCCTCCACCGCGGCCATCGCCGACGTGCTGACCCGGCGGGACGGCATCGATCCGCCGACCGCGCAGTGGGCCGCCTCGGTCTCGGCCGGGCACGTCGGCCGCGCCCGGCGGCTGGCCCGGGACGAGGAGGCGCGCGAGCAACGCCGGCGGATCCTCGCCGTGCCCGCCGCCCTGCGCACCCTGGGCGACGTGTTCACCCAGGCGGCCGAGCTGCTGGGGCACGCCAAGGGCGAGGCGACGTCGGTCTCGGAGAGTCGGGACGCCGCCGAGCTGGCCGAGCTGCGCACCGCCCTGGGGGCCGGCGGGACCGGCAAGGGCGCCGTCGGGGCCGCCCGTGGCTCGGCCGGGGTGGTCAAGGAGATGGAACGCCGGCAGAAGTCCAGGGCCACCCGCACCGAGCGGGACGTGCTCGACCGCGCCCTGGTCGATCTGTCCGGGTTCTACCGCGACGTGCTCGCCCGCAGCCTGGGATCGGACGCCGTCCTGCTCAATCCCGACATCCCCGACCAGATCGACGCGGCCGCGGCCCGGCTGGGGTCCACCGGGGCGCTGGCCGCGGTCGACGCCGTGCTGGCCTGCCGGGAGGCGATCGAGCTCAACGTCAAGCCCCAGATCGCGATCGAGGCCATGATGATGGCCCTCTACGCCGGCCCCCGGTCGCCGGCCGGCGTCGGCTGACGGTCGCGCCCTGGGCCGGTCGCGCCCTGGGCCGGTCCCGCCCCTGCGCCGGTGGCGCCCCCTGCACCGGGTCGCGCCCTGGCACCGGGTCGCGCCGTTGCACCGGTCGCGCCCGGGGACCGGCCGCGCCGGGAGTCGGCCGCGGGAGCCCGCCGACCGCCCCCCGGGGCCGGCCGACGCACAATGGGTCATGGTCCGATCCCGACCCCGGGGCGTCACGCCCATCGAGCCGGCCCCCGGCCAGGAATCCGCCTGGGACTACCCCCGGCCACCCGCGCTGGTGCCGTCGACCCGCCACGTGGTGGTGACGGTCGGCGGGCCGGCGGACGAGCGGGCGGCCGTGGTGGTCGACACCACCGGCGCCTACCGGGTGCTGGAGACGAGCCACCCGCCCAGCTGGTACCTGCCGCGTGCCGACGTCCGGCCGGACACGCTGGTGCCCTCGCGTCATCGCTCGACGATCTGCGAGTGGAAGGGCGCCGCGACCTACTGGGACGTGGTCGGTCCGGGCGGTGTCCTGATCGAGGCCGCGGCGTGGAGCTACGAACGGCCGACGGCCCGGTTCGAGCCGATCCGCGGCTACGTCTCGTTCATGCCGTCGATGGTGACCTGCACGGTCGACGGGCAGCGGGTCCGGCCGCAGGCGGGCGGCTTCTACGGCGGGTGGATCACCGACGACGTGGTCGGCCCGTTCAAGGGCGAGCCCGGTACCTGGGGCTGGTGATCAGCGGGCGACCACGCCCACCGGCGGGACCGGCGCCGTCGACCGGCGGTGGACCACCGCGGCCACCACCAGCCCGAGCCCGAGCAGGCTCAGGGCGAGGAACTTGGCCGTCAGGATGCGTCGCGTCGTCCCGCTCATCGTGCGCACTTTACCCAGAGCGCCCGCCGCCGGCCGGGTCCGGGGACGGCGGGGGAGGGCCGGGGGCGGGTCGGCGGGCGGCTCGCCCCGTACCGCGTACCGTGGCTGGACATGGGCATGTTGTGCGCCGTGACCTTCACCGCGAACGGGCAGCTGCATTACGCGGACCCGGGGGACCTGCGGCCGCAGGTCGGGGACATGGTGATGCTGCCGACCGAGCAGGGCGCGGTCGCCGCGCGGGTGGTGTGGGCCGCGGAGTACTCCAGCGAGGACACCGAGGGCTTCCCGGTGCTGGTGGGCATGGCCACCGAGGCCGATCTGGCGGCCACCGACCAGCTGCGCCGGGCCAAGGCCCGGACCCTGGTCGCCAGCCGCCGGCTGATCCGCGAGCACGGGCTGCCGATGAAGGTGCTGGCCGTCGATCCGCAGGGGACGGTGGGCAAGACCGTCATCTACTACTCGTCGCCCGAGACCGTCGACTTCCGCTCGTTGCTGCGCGATCTGTCGGCCACTCTGGGCACCCGGATCGAGTTGCGCCAGCTGGCCGCCCGCGATGCCGTTCGGGTCACCGGCGCCATCGGATCCTGTGGCCGGGACACCTGCTGCTCGACCTTCCTGCGCGACTTCGAACCGATCACCCTGGCGATGGCCCGCGACCAGGACCTGCCGGCGAACCCGATGCGGATCTCTGGGGCCTGTGGCCGGCTGATGTGCTGCCTGAAGTACGAGCATCCGCTCTACCAGGACTTCAAGGCGACGGCCCCGGCGATCGGCGAGGAGGTCGACAGCCCGGCCGGGCCGGGCCGGGTGGTGGGCCACTCCGTCCCGGGCGACTCGGTCGTCATCAAGCTGGCCGCCGACGGCTCCCGCCAGGTCTGCCCGAAGGCTTCGGTGTGCGGGTCGCGCAAGGCCTACGAATCCCGCGACCAGACCCCCGGCTGAACCCCGGCTGAACCCCGGCCGGTCCCGCACCGCCGGCCCGGGATGGGCTCGTCCGGGTCAGGTCGTCACCACCGACCCGTCGACGACCGTGACCGCGACGGGGGTCAGCGCGGCTCGGGCCGGCCCGCGCAGCACCGTTCCGGTGGTGGCGTCGAAGGCGCTGCCGTGGCACGGGCAGTCGATCTCCCCGCCGTCGACCCGCGAGACCAGGCAGTGCTGGTGGGTGCACACCGCCGAGAAGGCGCGGACGGCGTCGCCCGGCCCCCGGGTCACCACGACCTGCTGGTCGGGGTAGACGGTGCCGCCGCCGGGCGGGACGTCGGCCAGTGCGCCCAGCGTCGTCCCGGCCGGCGGGAGCGAGCCGGGACCGGGGTCCGGGTCGCCGCCTCCCGACCGTAGGAACCAGGTGGTGCCCGCCGCCGCGGCCGCGACGACCACGCCGGTACCGACGATCAGCCCGCGCCGTGAGTGACCCGGGCCCGGGCCGCTCGGCGCGCCGGGCCCGGTGGCGGGCCGGGTCGGGCCGGCCGCCGGCGGGGCGAAATCGCCCGAGCCTGCCGGGGCGGTGGGTGCGCCCGGTCCGGTGGGCCGGGCCGGCCCCGCGGGGTCGGGACCGGGGGACCGGTTGTCGGATTCGAAGGTGGACACCACTGCTCCCGGCGGCTCGAGACGAACGGATCGACCCCAGTGTGCGGGTCGGCTGCGGCCACCCGGGGTCGCCCGGGCCGGGTGGCCTTGGTCACAGGCCTTGGCGATGCCGCCCGATTCTTCGCCCCGCGAATATCCTTGACCAGCCGTGATCGATGGCGCGCCGGTCGCGCGACCACCCGGTTCACGCCCGCCCGACCCGGACCCCGGCATGCTGGGGTCGGCGGATGAACGCCGTCGCGGGTCCGCGCGTCTGCATCCCGGCGTCCTGGACGTCCCGGCGCCCGCCCTGAACTCCCCGGAGGACCGCATGACCACCACCCGTACCGCCGCCCTCCGGCGGATCGCGACGATCGTGGCCCTCGGTGGTCTGGTGGTCGCCCTGACGGCGTGCTCGGGCAGCACCGGTGGCGGCACCCTGACCCAGGCGGCGGGCCAATCAGCCTCGAGCGCCGGTCGGTCGGCCGGGTCCGACGCCGCCGGCGGCTCGACCGCCGCCGGCGCGACGACGAGCAGCGCGGCGCCCAAGCCGGTCGCCGTGGTGACGGCCTCGCCCGCGTTCGGCACCGACGACCTCGCCCCCACCGCGCCGGTGTCGGTCTCGGTCGCGTCCGGCACGATCAGCGACCTGACGATGACCAATCCGGACGGCAAGCAGGTCTCGGGCGCCCTGTCCGCCGATCACACCAGCTGGACCCTGGGCGAGCCGCTCGGCTACGGCAAGCAGTACGACGTCACCGGGACCGCCGTCGGCACCGACGGCCGGTCGGTCCCGATCACCGGCTCCTTCACCACCGTCACCCCGGTCGACCAGATCACCACCTCGATCTCCCCGGGCGACGGTGCGGTCGTCGGCGTGGCCGCCCCGGTCATCGTCCACCTCGGCTACGAGCCGGCGGACAAGGCGCTCATCGAGCAGCACGTCAAGATCACCACGGAACCGGCGGTCGAGGGCGCCTGGGCCTGGATCAGGCACGACGGTGACAAGTGGCCGTCGCTGGACTGGCGGCCCAAGGACTACTGGCCGGCGAACACGAAGGTGCACGTCGAGTCGGACATCTACGGCCTGCCGTTCGGCGACGGCTACTTCGGCGGCGACAACGTCACCAGCGACTTCACCATCGGTCGGAACCAGGTCGTGCTGGCCGACGCGAACAGCCACCAGATCGTCGTCCAGCAGGACGGTCAGACGGTGGCCACCTACGACGCCTCCTACGGCAGCGGCGACCTGATCGGCGACCCGAACCGGGTCACCCGCTCCGGCATCCACGTCGTCACCGACATGCAGGAGACGACCAAGATGAGCAACCCGGCGTACGGCTACACCAACGTGACCGAGCACTGGGCCGTGCGGATCAGCGACAACGGCGAGTTCATCCACCAGAACCAGGGCACGGTGGACGACCAGGGCGTGGTCAACGTCAGCCACGGCTGCATCAACCTGTCGGCGGCCAACGCGGAGGCGTACTTCAAGACCGCGATGATCGGGGATCCCGTCGAGGTCACCGGCACCAGCGTGCAGCTCTCGCCGGCCGACGGCGACATCTACGACTGGACCTACAGCTGGGACCAGTGGAAGGCGCTGTCCGCGGCGTGACCGGGCCCGGCCGGGTCGGAATGGCCCGCCGGAGCGGCTAGACTCTCCCACGCCGCCGCTGTAGCTCAGTCGGCAGAGCGTCTCACTCGTAATGAGAAGGTCTGGGGTTCGATTCCCCACAGCGGCTCGTCAGGGCGCTCCGCACCGTCAGGTGCGGGGCGCCCTTCGTCGTCGGTGCCCGCACCGCCGGGCGCGACCGAACCGGCCCGGTGCCCTCAGCAGGGCGGGGCGGGCGGGTACTCCGAGGTGATGCCGCGGTCGGCCATCGCCGCCAGGATCGTCGCGCAGATGTCCCGGAAGTTCTCCAGTTGCTGCGGGGTCAGCGGATCGAACATCGTCGACCGCACCACCTCGGCGTGCCCCGGGGCGAGCTCGAGCAGCCGTTGGTAGCCGGACTCGGTGAGCTCGGCGACCTGGCCACGCCGGTCCCCGGGGGCCGGGATCCGCCGCACCCAGCCGGACGCCTCGAGCCGGGCGACGGCGTGCGAGACCCGGGACTGGGACGAGCGCACGGCCTCGGCCAGCTGGTTCATCCGCAGCGAGCGGGTCGGCGATTCGGACAGCATGGCCAGGATGAGGTAGTAGGCGTGCGGCATCCCGCCCGTCTGCTGCAGGTCCCGCTCGATGGTGTCGTTGAGCTGCCCGGACATCCGCAGGAACGCGCGCCAGACCAGCTGCTGCTCCTCGGTGAGCCACGGATCGTCGCGCATCCCCCGATTATGGGCCAGCGGTTGCGGCAACCCCGGAGCGACACAAGTACTTGAACGCTCAATTAAATTCGGATAGACTGTGGACATCGAGCCGTTCCCACTCCCCCGAATCGAGACGTCCATGACCGCCCCCGCCGATCGCATGCCGGTGCTCTACCTGTCCCACGGTGCGCCCCCGCTGGCCGACGATCCGGTCTGGACCGGCGAGCTGGCGGCCTGGAGCCGCGATCTGCCGCGGCCGTCGTCGATCCTGGTCGTCTCCGCGCACTGGGAGTCCGCCCCGCTGGCGGTCGGCGCCACCCGGACGGTGCCGCTGACCTACGACTTCTGGGGTTTCCCCGAGCACTACTACCAGGTGACCTACCCGGCTCCCGGTGCCCCGGAGCTGGCCCGGGACGTCGCCGCGCTGCTCGACCGCCCGGGGCAGCCGGTCCACCAGGACGCGGACCGCGGCCTGGACCACGGGGCCTACGTGCCGCTGGTGGAGATGTTCCCGGCCGCCGACATCCCCGTGCTGCAGGTGTCGATGCCGACCCTCGACCCGCGGGGGCTGTTCGAGGTCGGCCGCCGGCTCGCGCCGCTGCGCGACCAGGGCGTGCTGATCATGGGCTCCGGGTTCACCACGCACAACCTGTCCCTGGCCACCTTCGGCGACACCAGCAACGCCGGCCCGGCCTGGGGCCAGGAGTTCGACCACTGGGCCAAGGAGGCCGTCGAGTCCGGTGACATCGACGCGATCCTGGACTTCGAACACCGGGCCCCGGCCGCCCGGATCGCCCACCCGCGGACCGAGCACTGGGCGCCGCTGTACGTCTCGCTCGGCGCGACCGCCGACGACTGGCAGCACAGCGAGACCACCGTCGACGGTTTCTGGTACGGACTGTCCAAGCGGTCGTTCCAGCTCAACTGACCCGTCGGCGGCCGCGGTCACGGCACTGGGCACACTGATCCCGTGACTGCCGTCCTGACCCCGGCCGAGCTCGCCGCGCTGCACCGGGCGGCCGTGGTGGCCGGGCGCGGAGCCGCGACCGCGCTGCCGAATCCGGTCGTGGGCTGCGTGCTGCTCGCCCCCGGCGGGTGGACGGTGGGCGAGGGGTTCCACGAGCGCCCCGGCGGCCCGCACGCCGAGGTCGTCGCCCTGCGCGCGGCCGGACCGCTCGCCCGCGGCGCGACCGCGGTCGTGACCCTCGAACCCTGCAACCACACCGGACGGACCGGGCCCTGCGCGGAGGCGCTGCTGGCCGCCGGGGTGGCCCGGGTCCTGGTCGCGGTCCGCGATCCGTGGCCGCCGGCCGCCGGTGGCCTGGCGCGGTTGCGGGCCGCCGGGGTGGACGTGGTCGACCTGCCCGCCCTGGCCGCCACGGGACCGGCCGCGGATCCGGCGATCCCGGCCGCGGTCGCCGCCGCCGAGGACGTCAACCGGGTCTGGCTCGGCGCGATGCGGCTGGGCCGGCCCTTCGTCACCTGGAAGGTCGGGATGACCCTCGACGGTCGGGTGGCCGCGCCGGACGCCACCAGCCGCTGGATCACCTCACCGCCGTCCCGGGCCGACGTGCACGCCCTGCGGGCCCGGATCGACACGATCCTGGTCGGCGTCGGCACCGTGCTGGCCGACGATCCGCAGCTGACCGTCCGGGACGCCGACGGGCGGCCGGTGGGGCGGCAGCCCCTGCGGGTGGTGCTCGATTCGGCGGGCCGCACGCCGGCCGCCGCCCGGGTGCGGGACGAGGCCGCGCCGACCTGGATCGCCACCGCGGAGTCGCCCGGCGCCGGGGCGGACGGCCGGGTCGATCCCGCCGCCGTGCTCGCCGAACTGTGGCGCCGCGGGCGCCGGCACGTCCTGCTGGAGGGCGGCCCCCGGGTGGCCGCGGCTTTCCTCGACGCCGGCCTTGTCGACGAGGTCGTCGCCCTGCGCGCGGCCGGACCGCTCGCCCG
>NZ_JBMDXT010000426.1:0-4589 GCF_048594475.1 Nakamurella sp.
CTTCGTCGGGCCCCCCGCGGACGCCGGCCCGGGGGCCCGGGCCCGGGGCCGGCCGAGGGTGGTCGGCTACCGGGGATCGGCCGCCGAGCCGGGGGAGGAGCTGTCCGTCGGCGACGACTTCTTCCTGCAGATCCAGGACTACGCCACCAGCGAGTACATGTCCCTGCTGGGCCCGACGCTGATCCGCCTGTGCGCGCCCCAGGACCTGGAGGCCCTGCTGGCCGACGCCGACAGGGCCCGCGGCACGGGCGAGTTCGCGGCGTTCGCGACGAACCCGGCCGTCCAGTTCGCGGACCGGAGCGCCTACGCCGGCGATCCGACGGCGGTGGACGGGCCGAGCCTGCGGCTCTGGGTCGATGCCGACGGGGCGGTGTCGACCTCGCCGGACGGTGCCCTGCTGGGCGACGTGTCCGACGGACCGGCGGCGATCGCCGCGGCCTGGCGCGAGATCAACCGGGCCAGCGCCCGGCCCTGCGCGGTGAGCCTCGGTCGCGCCGTCCCGGAGGCCGTCCGGGTGGCCGCCCTGGCCGTGCGGCCTTGGCTGCCCGACTACCTCGCCGCGCTGGAGGCGCTGAAGGATCTGCACGCCCGCGGCCACCACGACGTCCAGGTGTCGGGTTTCGGCGGCCGCCGCAGTCCGGCGCTCGCCGGGGTCGACGGGCCCGAGGGACCGGCCGGCGGTGCGCCGGTCCTGCTCTGGACCGACCGGGACAGCTTCCTGGTGGAGCCGCGGGCGGGCCGCTCCTTCCGGATCGACCCGGCCACCGCCGACGCGGTCGAGCCGCTGGTCGCCCTGGGCTCGATCGAGGCGGCCGCCGCGGTGGTCGATCCGGACCGGTTGCGCGCGGTCGCGGCCTCGTTCGCCGGCGTCGGGGTCCGGCTGGTGCGCCGGTCCCCGGTGGGAGCCGGGGCGTGAGCGCGGCACGGACCGCGGCCCCGGCCGCAGCGGCCGATCGGGGGGCCGGGCCGGATTCCGGCTTCCCGGCCGGGAGCGCCGGATCGACCGGGTCGGCCGGTGGTGTGGCCGGCGCGGTCGCCGCGCGGCACCTGACCGACCTGTTCGGCGACCGCCGGCCGGCGGTGCACGACCTGTACGACGAGGTGGGCGGGCCGATCTACCACGACATCTCGCGCCGTGACCCGCACGAGATCCGGCAGGTGCTCGCGGCGGTCCGGGCCGTGCCGGGACCGGTGCTGGACCTGGCCGCCGGCTCCGGACGCCTCACGGTCCCGCTGCTGGCCCTGGGCCGGCCGGTCACCGCCCTGGAGCTGTCGCCCACGATGCGGTCGCTGCTCGCGGGCCGGCTGGCCGAGCTGCCGGCCGCCGCCCGGGCCCGCTGCCGGGTCGTCGCCGACGACATGCGGACGTTCGTCCTGCCGGAGCGCTTCGGCGCCGTCGTGCTGGCCACCACCACCATCTCGCTGTTCGACGCGCCCGACCGGGCGCGGGTCCTGGAACGCATCCGGGCGCACCTCGCGCCGCACGGGCGGCTGCTGCTGAGCACGGTGGAGATCGTCCCGGGCGCGCCGACCGACTCCCGGACGCCGCTGACCGGGGCCGGCGGGCGGGCCTACCGGCTGCACGAGCGGGTCGACCCGGCCGCCGGGGTCCGCTCGGTGGTCATCCACCCCGACCCGCCCGCGCCGGATGGCCCGGTCTGCGCCGGCACCGTCCGCATCCTCCGGCCGGACAAGGTGACGGCCGAGCTGGCCCGGCACGGGCTGGCGGTGCGCAGCGTGGAGGCCATGCCCACCGGGTCCTCGCGGTACCGCGACTGGATGATCGTGGCCGAGGCGGCCACGGCCTCGGTCGAGCCGGCCGGCATCGAGCCGGCGTCCGTCGAGCCGGCCGGCGTCGAGCCGGTCGGGGCCGGGCGATGACCGGGTACCGGGGTGGCGCGCTGTGGCCGGCGCTGCTGGCGCCGGCCGCGCAGGGACGGGACGAGCTGTGTGCGGTGGCCGCGGACGGGGTGCGGGTCCGCTTCGCCGACGGGCGCGAGTTGCTGTGCGGCACCAGCGGTCTGTGGAACGTCAACCTCGGGTACGGCAACCCGGTGGTCGCCGAGGCCATCGCCGCGGCCGCCCGCGACGCGTCCTACCTGGGCGTGTTCCGGTACGAGAACCGGTACGCCCGGCAGGCGGCCGACGCGTTGATCCGGCGCTGCGGGCCGGCCGGCGGGCGGGTGCTGTTCTCCACCTCCGGCGGCGCGGCGAACGATCTGGTGCAGAAGCTGGCCCGGCACGTGCAGGCGCTGCGCGGCCGGGACCGGGCCAAGGTGGTCGTCGGGTTGCGGGGCAGCTACCACGGGCTGACCTTCGGCGGTTTCGCGCTGACCGGTGAGGATCTCGGCCAGACGTTGTACGGCGTGGACCGCCGGCTGGTCCGGCACGTCACCGCCAACGACGGCGCCGACCTGGCCGCATTGCTGGAGCGGTCCGGCCCGCAGGTCGCCGCGGTCGTCGTCGAACCGGTGCTCGGCAGCGGCACCGTCCCGCTGACCGACGAGTTCGTCGCGGACCTGCTGCACTGGCGACGGCAGTGCGGATTCCTGCTGGTCGCGGACGAGGTGGCGACCGGCTTCGGGCGCACCGGACCGTTCCTGGCGTCCGAGACCTGGCCCGAGCCACCCGATCTGGTCATCCTGTCCAAGGGCCTGACCAACGGCACCGGGGCCGCGGCCGCCGTCCTCGTGCCGGGTCCGATCGCCGCCGAGTTCGACCGTGCCGACGCCCTCCTGACCCACGCCGAGACCCAGGCCGGGACCCCGATCACCGGTGCCGCCGTCCTGGCCACGCTGTCGGAGTTCGAACGGCTGGACGCGCTCGATGCGGGCGCGCGGGTGGCGGCGCAGCTGGGGGCCGCCCTGGACCGTTGGGCCGCCGACCACGAGCGGATCGTCGAGGTCACCGGGCGCGGCTGCTTCCGCTCGCTGCGGCTGGTGACGCCGGCCGGTGAGCCGATCCCGGCCACCGACGTGCCCCGGCTCGTCGCCGAGATCCGCCGGGCCGGTGCGATCGTGCACCCCGGTCCGCAGGGCATCCAGCTGGTCCCGGCGCTGACCTACGGCGGCCAGGACCTGACCGACCTGCTGGCCGCGGTGCACACCGGCCTGACCCGGTATCTGGAGGCCACCGACGACGGCCGCGGCATCGGTGGCGGCACCGCAACCGGCACCGGAACGGGAGCGGCCGGCCGGATCGCCCCGGCCCGCTCCCGGGTGGGGGTGGGGGTCGGATGAACCTGTCCTGGTCGTGCCCGGCCCGGACCGTCTTCGGGCTGGGCGGGCTCGTGGACTGGCTGCGGACCGGCCCGGTGGCGGCCCCCGGCCCGATCGGCTCGGTCACGGTGCTGGCCGATCGTGCGGTGGCCGGCCGGCCGGTGCTGGACGAGCTGCGACACCTGCTGGAAGGCAACGGGATCGGCCACGAGGTGCAGCAGATCGGCGGTGCGGTCGACCTTGCCGCGGTCAGCGCGCTGGCCGGCCGGCTCCCGCGCCCCGGTGACCGCTCCGGCCCGGCCGGGCACGCACTGGTCGCGGTGGGCGGCGGGTCGGTGCTCGACCAGGTCGCGATCGCCGCGGTGCTGCAGGCGAATCCGTCGGTGTGGACACGGCTGTCGGTCGCCCAGCGCAGCGGGCTGATCCTGCTCGAGGACATCCGCGCCCGGCTCCCGCTGGTCGCCGTCCCGACCACGATCGGCACCGGGGCCGAGGCCAGCACCTCGGCCTGCCTGGCGCACCCGGACGGCAAGCGGCTGCTGATCGGCGACGTCCTGCGGCCCGACGCCGCGGTGCTCGACCCGCTGGCCACCCGGGGTCTGCCGGATCACCTGGTGCGGGAAGGTCTGCTGGAACCGCTGTTCCGGCTCGGCTGCCAGTTCGTCGCCGACGCCGGTGAGCGCCCGACCGAGGACGCGCTGGCCCTGGCGCTGGCCGAACGTCTGGTCGCGCTGGGCGACCGGCTCGACGACGCGCTCGGCGGGCCGGCCACCGACCCGGCGGCATCCGACGAGCTGCGCCGGCAGATCGCGCAGATCAGCGCGTTGAGCCACGCGCCGTGGCTGAGCCTGGGGCGCGACCGGTACGCGGCCCGGGGCTGGTACATCGCCACCGAGCTGTCGGTCGCGCTCGGGGTGCGCAAGATGACCGCGGTCGCCGCCCTGCTGCCCGCCCTGTGGGCCGAGATCGACGACGGGCGCGCCGTGCTCGGCTCGGCGGACCGGCTGCGGGCGTGGTGGCGGCGGCTCCGGGTGGCCGGAGCGCGGCCGCTGCCGGCGGACCCGGCCGCCGGCATCGCCGCTCTCGTCGGGCGGTGGCGGATCGACCCCCGGTTGCCGGCGGATGCCACGGCGGCCGACCCGGTCGCGCGGCGCTGCGTGGCCCGCTGGGGGGCCGGCCTGCCGATGCTGGGCCGGGTGCGCACCGACGACCTGCGCGGCCCGCTGCGCCGGGCCCTGTCCGCCGTCCCGGACCGGCCCACCCCCCCCGAGCCCCGGCCGGCCGGGCCCCCCCCGAACCCCCCCAAGGACCGGGGGGGCCCCCGCCACCGCGGGCCCCCGAGTCCCCACCCGATCCCCGAGGGGGGGGACC
>NZ_JBMDXT010000427.1:0-16938 GCF_048594475.1 Nakamurella sp.
CGGGAACGGCCCCTTCTCGATGAACAACGCCGTGATGAAACCCCACGCGATGAACGCCGCGATATTCGGCATGATCATCCCGGACAGGAACGTCCCGAACTTCTGCACCGCCACCCGACTACTACTGGTCTTGCTGGCGGGCGCACCTGCGTCGACTGTCATTTCTCCACCTCTCCCACATTGGCCAGGTGAGCGGAGAATCCACCACGGGCGGCCTCGACACCGCCGGGCACGGGATTCTCCGGACGGGCCCACGATAAACCCGGACCGGGCCGTGGCAAGTGGTCCGACCGGGTTCGTTTGCCCGTGCGAAGAACCGTTATCGCCGAACGGCTCGCCGGGCCGCAGCCCGGCGCGAATCGCAACCCGGTCGAGATCGCACCGTGACCCTGACGGCGATCCCGCCCCGGCACCGGCGGAGAGGGTGGGCCCGGTCAGGCCAGCAGGTCCCTGATCTCGGCCGCGGTCAGCCCGGCCGGGCCGGCGGACCGCTCGGCCCCGGCTTCGGGCCCCACGGACCCGGGCGCGGCCCGGCCGGCCGGCCCGACGACCTCGTCGAACAGCCTGGCCTTGCCCGCCTTGAGGGCCATCACCTTCTCCTCGATGGTGCCGCGGGCGACGTACCGGTGGACGATGACCCGCTTGGTCTGGCCGATGCGGTGCGCCCGATCGACCGCCTGGGCCTCGGCGGCCGGGTTCCACCAGGGGTCGAGCAGGATGCAGTAGTCGGCCTCGGTGAGGTTGAGCCCGAAGCCGCCGGCCTTGAGGCTGATGAGGAATACCGGCGCGGCACCGGAGCGGAACGCCTCGACCACGGCGCCGCGGTCGCGGGTGCGGCCGTCGAGCCGGCAGTGCGGCAGGGCCAGCGCGTCGAGCCGGTCCGCCGTCCGGTCCAGGAAGCGGGTGAACTGGCTGAACACCAGGACCCGGTGCCCGGACTCCACGATCTCGGCGATGCGGTCGATGGCCACCTCGAGCTTGCTGGACGGCACGTCCGCGTGGGCCGGGTCGACCAGCGAGGGGTCCAGGCTCAGCTGGCGCAGCAGCGTCAGCGATTTCAGGATCTGGAACCGGTTGTCCTGCACCGAACCGTCGCCGGCGAGCAACCCGAGCACCTTCTGCCGCTCGCGCTGCAGGTACCGCTGGTAGAGCTGCTGGTGGCGGGGGGACAGGTCCAGCTCGATGACCTGTTCCAGCTTGGGCGGCAGTTCCGGCGCGACCTGCTCCTTGGTGCGGCGCAGCAGGAACGGCGCGGCCCGCCGGTGCAGCTGGGCCAGCCGTTCCGGCGCCCCGCCGCGCTCGATGGGGACCCGGTAGTACTCGGTGAAGCGGCGCAGGTCGGGGAACAGACCCGGCGCGCTCAGCGCCAGCAGCGCCCAGAACTCGGTCAGGTTGTTCTCCAGCGGCGTCCCGGTCACCGCGAAGGTGACCGGCGCCGGGAAATCGCGCGCGCAGCGGAACCCCTTGGACTGGGTGTTCTTGACGAACTGCGCCTCGTCCAGGATCAGCGCCGCCCACCGCTGCTCGGCGAAGTCGGCCGCGTCCAGGCGGAAGAGCTGGTAGGAGGTGACGACCAGATCGGCCCCGGCGACGGTCTCGGCCAGGGAGCCGCCGCGGCGGGCTCCGCTGCGGGTCACCGTGGCCACGCGCAGTCCCGGCGTGAACCGGGCCGCCTCGGCCACCCAGTTGCCGACGACGCTGGTCGGCGCGACGACCAGGACGGGTGGCCCGGCCGGGTCGGCCTCGCGGGCGTGCGCGACCAGGCCGAGCATCTGGAGCGTCTTGCCCAGGCCCATGTCGTCGGCCAGCACGCCGCCCAGTCCGCGGTCGAAGCGGGCCCGCAACCAGTCCAGCCCGGCCCGTTGGTAGTCGCGCAGGTCGGCGTGCAGCCCGGCGGGCGGAGCCGGGGCCGGGGCCTGCGCCGGCGGCCCGAGCCGGCGGATCCGGTCGCGCCAGCGCGCGGCCCGGTCGCCGAGCAGGCCCGTGTCCTCCAGGTCCGCCCAGCGGGAGGCGGTGTACCGGCCGACCCGGAGTTCGTCGGCCGGTGTGTCGTCCATGGCGCGGGATTCCTCGATGAGGTCGCGCAGCCGGGCCCACCGCTCCCCCGGGCCGGTCAGATCCAGGTAGGTGCCGCTGGGCAGGATCAGCATGGGTTCGTCGGCGGCCAGCGCCCGGAAGATCAGCCCGAACGGCACGTGCTCACCGTCGACGGTGACCCGGACCGCGAACCCGAACCAGTCCCGGCCATCGGCGTCGGCCGCCCCGGCGGACCCGACTCCGGACCCGGCGGACCCGACTCCGGACCCGTCGGACCCGACTCCGGACTCGTCGATCGCGGCCAGATCCAGCTCCGCATCGCCGGTGGCCGGCCGGTAGCGCAGGGCGGCATCGGGACCGTCGAGCTCGGCGATCAGGTCGGGCAGCTGCGCCAGCACGGGCCAGCCGCCGGTCATGAAGCGCACGCAGTCGGCGCCGGTGAGCAGGAAGCGCGGGTGCGGCGCCGGTCCGTCCGGTCCGGCGGCCAGGGCGGCGTCCGGCAGCGCGCCGGTCGCCACGACGGCGGCGATCATCCGGCGCATCGCCGCCCGATCCTCGGCGGGCAGCCCGGCCCGGTCGTCGAGCTCGCGGCGGCGGCCGGATTCCTCCTGCCACTGCCAGTGCAGGGACAACCGGTGCTCCGGTTCGCGGGTCAGGGTCAGCACGGGTCGCGGGGGCACCGGCTCGGGCAGCACGGCCGATCCGTCGGTGGACAGCACGCCGATCCGCCGGCGCAGGCCGGGCAGGAACTCGCCCAGGAAGCGATCCTCGTCCGCAGGCGGGATCTCGATGGTGCCGCCGTCGAGCAGGCCGGCCAGGTCGGCGGTCAGCGGGCGGCGCAAACGGGCCAGCAGCAGCGCCGGCCCGGCCGCCCCGCCCGGGTCACCCGGACCGAGCAGCAGCCCGTGCACCGGCCGGCCGATGAGGGCCGTCACCGCCGGGTCGAGCACCCGCTCGCCCAGGCGCAGCACGGGGGTGACCCGGAAGGCGCCGGCGCGCGCCACGTCGAGCGCGAGCTCGGCCGAATCGGTGGAGAGCTCGATCGGCGTGTGCTGGCCGTCGAGCAGCAGTTCGATCCCCGCCTGCTGTGCGTCCGCGAGGGCGTCCCACAGCTGGGCCCCACCGGGACCGTCCAGCGAGATCCAGGCGGCCAGCGCCTGCTGCGGGTGGCGGCGCAGCTCCAGGTCGGCGAGGCCGCGTAGCGTCTCCAGCTGCTCCGGACGGTGCTGGGCGGTGTAGTAGCCGTACCGCAGATCCCGCCAGGAGACGCCGGTGCTCACCCAGCGGTGACGGGCGTTGAACTGGATCGGCCGGATCCGCACGCCGGCCGATCCGAAGGGGCCGGCGGTGCGCGTCCGGGTGACGGCGACCTGCAGCGCCAGCATCGTGTGCACCCGGTCGCGCTCGGCCCGCGGCTTGCACGACGCGCCCAGCAACCGGGTCAGCGACCGTTCCCAGCCGGCCGCGGGCTCGTCGGCGCCGTCGAGGTCGTCAGCGCCGTCGGGGCCGACCACCACCAGGCCGCGGCCGGCGGTAGGCCGGCTCGCACCGGCCAGGTGGTGCAGCAGGGCCGCGACCGCGTGCTTGCAGTCCAGCTCGACCGGGCAGTCGCAGTCACCCTCGAACGCCCCGACCCGGTCACCGGCGAGCACGTAGGAGACGCCGACCTGGTACGGCCACGGACGCGTCCCGCTGACCGTGGCCTGCAGCTCGCCCGGCCGGGTCTGCGTGCAGGTCAGCACTCCGCCGCGGGCGAGCACCGACCGGGCGCGACCGAGCACGACGTCGCCGACGTGCCAGGCCAAGCCGTGGTCGTTGTCTTGGTCGTGGCCGTCACCACCGACCCCGGTGGATCGGGCGGCCCCCGGCGGCCACGGTCCGCGGCGGCGCTCGCCCGGCCGCCCTGCCGGCTCACCCCTCATGCCCGTCCCCCGTCCGCCGCGCCGACCACCGGGTGGTGATCTGCTGGGGACTGTAGAAGCCGGGTCCGACAGCGCCGGCTCGACAGGCCGGGCCGACCGGCCGGTTCAGCGGGCCGAGGCCGGGGCCGTCACCGATGTCCGAGCGTGTACCGGACGCGCTGGTCGAACCCGATCCGGCCGTCCGCGGTGTGCCGTCGCGTGTCCTCGAGGGCAGCGGCCGCGGCCGCGTGGACCGCTGCCCGGTGCTCGTCCGGCACCATCTGCCAGAAGAGCCGCTGACCGGTGGACATCGTCCACCGGTGCCAGTGGGCGACGTCGTCGAAGCGGACGGGGAGCAGCTCGCCGGCCGTGCGCACGCCGCGCAACCCGGCGTCGACGAGCAGCTGCTCGACTCCGGCGTCGGACGCGAAGGGGCCCCGCGCCCCGGTCGTCCGGGCGTCCCGCATGGCCGGCGGGAGGAAGGGGGCGAAGACCGCGTCGACCGGCTCCCACCACGGGCTGTAGGGGCCGAACGTGGACACCCCGAGCCGGCCGTGATCGGCCAGCAGTCCGGCCCACGCACCCACCGCGGCCGCCGGGTCGGGCAGGAAGAACGCCACCAGGGACGAGGCGGCGACGTCGAACGACCCGGCGGGCAGGTCGGGGCGCTGCGCGTCGCCGACCACGACGTCGACCGCCAGACCGGCCCGGGCGGCCTCCTCGGCCGCCGCGCGGACCATCCGGGGCGCCAGATCCAGGCCGACCGTCCGCCCGGTGGGCCCGACCGCGGCGCCCAGGCGCAGCAGGGCGGCGCCGCGGCCGCACCCGAGGTCCACCGCTCGTTCGCCCGGCTGCGGAGCCAGCTCCCGCACCAGCCGCGCCGCGATCGGCCCGAAGAGCTCGACGCCGACCTGGTCGTAGCTGTCGGCGGCCTGATCGAACATCGCGGCGATCCGATCCCGCTGGTCCATGTCGACCACCATGCCACCGCTGCCGCCTTAGGGCACCAGCACCACCCGGGACCCGGGCCGGTCCCAGACCTGCGCGACCTCGGCCAGCGGGACCCGATGATGATCGACGGTCAGCCGTCCACCGAGCACCTCGGTCGCGACGTGGGTGAGGGCGGCCCGGCGCTGCTCGACCGTCAGCGCGTTGTTGGTGTAGCCGTGGATCTGCACCTGCCGGCTGCGGACCGTCGAGGAGTCGATCGGTGCGGTCTCGCCGGCCGAGCTGCCCAGGTTGACCAGCCGGCCGCCCGGGCGCAGGGTGCGCAGCGCAGCCGCGGCCGGCACGCCGAACAGCGGGTCCAGCACCAGATCGACCGGACCGCCGGCCCCGTCGATCAGCCGGGCGGCCAGCGTGTCGACGTCGTCACCGGGTTCGATGGCCACGGCCGCGTCGGCGCCGAGCCGCCGGGCCCGGTCCAGGTCCGCGGCCGAGCGGGCCGCCGCAATCACCCGGGCGGCGCCGGCGCTCCGGGCCAGCTGCAGACCGGCCTGCCCGACGACGCCGCCGGCGCCGAGCACGAGGACCCGGTCGCCGGCGGAGAGCCCGCCGGGCCCGGTCATCGCGGACCAGGCCGCCACCGCGGACAGGCCGAGGGCGGCGATCAGGACCGGATCGGACCCGGCCGGCAGCTCGACCACATCGCGCCGGTCGGCCACCACGACCGACCGCATGCTGCCGTCGCCCGGCTGCATGCCGGCGGTGGTGGCGAACCAGACGGTGGTGCCCGCCGGGATCGGACCGGTCTCGACGGTCCCGACGCCCTGCACGCCGGGCACGTACGGGGTGACCGGCACCCCGAAGTACGACCGGCCGGTGGCGCACAGCCGGTCCAGCGGGGTGATCGGCGCGGCCGCCACCCGGATCACGACCTGATCGCCGGCCGGGCCGGGGACGTCAAGCTCGCCGAACCGGGGCACCCGGCCCGGCTGGTCCAGCAGCGCCGCGGACGTCCGGCTCACGCGCGGCGCCCCGTCACGACTGCTCCAGCTGCTCGCGGAACTCGTCCTCCCGGGCGAGCGTGGTCGTGTCGGACTTGAAGTCGGTGTACTGGTAGGGGTTCTCCAGCCGCTCGGTGGCCGCCTGATCGGGATACATACCGGCCGCCCAGGCCGGCTCGCCCAGCTCCGCGCGCAGATGGGCCACCGTGTCCTCGATCTCGCGCCGGGCCGCGGCCAGGTCGACGCCGACCAGCTTGCCGGCGTCCTTGACCACCACCCCGTTCACCAGCACCGTGTGCACATCCGCCCGCTGGGCCTGGAAGGCCACGTGCCCGTACGGGTTCAGCACCGGGAACGAGACGGTGGAGTCGTCGTTGCGCAGCAGCACGATGTCGGCCTTCTTGCCGACCTCCAGGCTGCCCAGGTCGTCGCGGCCGAGCGCGTGCGCACCGCCCCGGGTCGCCCACTCCACGACGTGCTCGGCGCGCAGCGCGGCATGGGTGACCGTCTCACCCTTCAGATGCGCCTCGAAGTGCTCGCGCGACCGGTCCGCGCCCAGGGTGGACCGCATCGCGGAGAACAGGTCGCCGCTCCACCAGACGCTGGTGTCCATCGACAGCGACACCGGGATGCCGTGCCGGCGGACCTGCCAGGTGGGCGGGTAGCCCTGTCCGGCACTCTGTTCCGACTCGGTGGCGACCGAGATCGAACCGCCGGTGGCGGCGATCCGGTGGTAGGAATCGGTGGACAGCGACGCCGCGTGCACGTAGACCGTGTCCGGCTGCATGAACCCGCCGTCGTACATCTGCCGGATGCTGTCGTCGCCGGTCGCCCCCCAGACCCCGGCGTGGGTGGTCACCGGCAGGCCCAGCTCCCGGGCCACCTCGAATGCGGCCCGCTCCGGGAACGCCGGATCGCCGGTCACGTCGAAGGCCAGCTGCACGGCGTCGAGCGAACCCTGCCCGTCGCGGTACCGCTCCAGGAACGCGCGCACCGCCGGGTCCGCCGACCACTCCCACGGCCCGGCCTGGATGTTGCCGTACGCCAGCACGTACCGGCCGGGCACCGCGAGCAGGGCGTCGACGGCGGCCTGCGCGTGGTCGACCGTCTGCAGGCCGTGCGACCAGTCGACGACCGTGGTCACGCCCGACTCGAGCGACTCGAGGGCGGCCAGCCGGTTCCCCGCAGCCACGTCCTGCGGGCGGAACTTGCGCCCGTGCTCCAGGTAGTACCAGACGAAGTACTGCGTCAGCGTCCAGTCGGCCCCGTAGCCGCGCATCGCGGTCTGCCACATGTGCCGGTGGGTGTCGATCATGCCGGGCATGACGATGCCGCCGCCGGCGTCGATCTCGCGGGTGCCGGGCGGCACCTCCAACCCGACGCCGACCGCCGCGACGGAATCGCCGACGACGAGCACGTCGGCCCCGTCGAGGATGGTGTGGGTCTTGTCCATGGTCAGCACCGTGCCGCCGCGCAGGACGACGGAGCCGGGAGTCGTCATCGAGGTTCCCTCTTTCCGGGCCGGGATCTGGTCGGGTGGTTCAGGTTCGGGTCAGGTCGAGATGTCGGGGTAGGGCAGCGTCAGGTGCTTCATCGCGCGGCCGTAGGCGAGCTGGTACTCCAGCGGCCCGTGGTCGCGCTCGAACATGGCGATGAACAGGGTCAGCGTGAGGAACGGATGCGCGCCCATCTCGAACAGCGCGACGTGATCATGTTCGGCGAGCGCTCGGCGCTCCTCGTCGGTGAACGCGAGCCAGGTGGATCTCTCCGCGTCGATGCAGTTGAGCAGCAGGTTGGCCCGCTCGGACTCCCACCAGTCGACGGTGCCGGCCGGGTCCTCGCGGTACCGCTCGACCAGCTCGGGGTCGCGGTCGACGGTGAACAGGAACTTATTCAGCAGATACTTGCTCATGACGACGACACCTCGGGACTCGTCGCCGGTTCGGTCGTCCCGAGGACGTCGCCGTCATTCGAGTGCTGATGATTCGCTCGGCGAGCCTGGCTCATGGACTGCTCCACCACCCCGGCCGGCGCCCCGTTCGGGTACCAGGTGAAGTAGGCCTCCATCGTGTGGAACAGGTCGAGAGAGTCGACGTAGTCGGCCTTCCGGCCTTCACCGGCCACGCCCATCATGAGCATGAAGTCCATGAAGCCGTGGGTGGCGTTACCCGGGGCGTGCAGGCTGTCCAGCGTCACCTCGGCCAGGCAACCCTCGATGTCGCCGGACGCGATCCAGTCGACCGCCTTGCGATCGAACTCCGGATCCGGTCCGTGCTCGCCGAACTGCCGCGGCCCACCCAGTTCCAGCGACAGGTGACCGGTACCGATGACGGCCACCCGCTTGTCGCTGTCCCAGGACTCGACCATCTCGCGCACGGCGTTGCCCAGGGCCACGAACCGGCGCGGCTGGGGCAGCGGCGGGGCGAAGATGTTGGTGTAGATCGGCACGATCGGCAGGTCGGCCTGCGGCCGCAGCGTGATGATCGGGCAGGTCACGCTGTGGTCGATGCGCAGCTCGTTGCTGAAGGCCAGGTCGAAGTCCCGGTCCAGCCCGTCCCGCAGGATGTGGGCGGCCAGGTCCTCCTCGCCCCGGAGCCGGAACCGCGGGAGCCCGAACTCGCGCTCCTCGTTGTACCAGTTGGCGTCGAACCAGGGCGCCTTGCCGACCAGGAACTGCGGCATGTTGTCCAGCCACAGCTGGTGGAAATGGTCGCTGCCGACCATCACCAGCACGTCGGGCTCGGCCACGGTGAGCGTGTGCCGGAACCGCTCGATCTTGGCCACCCACTCGTCGGCGAACGGCGGTCGGTCGGCGCCGGTCGCCCTGCTCGCCCGGTAGTAGAACGGGTGATGGGTGGACGCGATGACGGCGGCGATCTCAGCCACGCGAACCTCCGGGTTCGTCGGTCAGGGCGGGCGGCTCGTACGGGTCCGGCGGCACCGAGACGTTGTTCAGGTCGACGGACAGGAAGATCCGGTTGGCCACGGGGTGCCGCAGTTCCTCGGCCAGCTGGCCGATCAGCCCGGCGGTCCGGGCCAGCAGGGCGAACCCGCGCAGCAGCTCCAGGGGCAGGCCCAGGTCGGCCAGCGCGGCCCCGCACACCCCGGCCCCGTTGAGCGGCAGCGTTTTTCCCAGCACCTGCGGGTGCACCCGGCCGATCGCGGCGAACAGCTGCAGGTGCGGCCCGACGAGTCCCTCCTCGGCGGCGATGGCGAACAGCCGTGGGGTGCGGGGATCCCCGCCCTTGTGCACGTGATGGCCCAGACCGGGCACGAACCGGCCATCGCCCCGCCGCCGCGCGACGGTGGCCAGGGCCAGGGCGTCCCACCCGGCATCGTCGGCGGGCAGGACGCCGTCCTGGGCGGCCAGCACGTCGTGCAGGAACCGGCCGCAGTCCTCGGTGACCCCGAGGAAGCGGGAGCCACCGCCGAGCAACCCGGCGGCCAGCGCTCCCTGGATCGAATCCGGTGCCGACAGGTAGGTCAGCCGGGCGGCGATGGCGGTCGGGGTGAAGCCGTGGTCGGCCAGCGCGGCGAGAACGGCCTCGAAGAGCCGGGTCTGGCCGGCGGTGGGCCGGCGCTGGGTCGCCAGCCAGAAGGCCAGCTCGCCGAACCCGACGGTGCCCATCACGTCATCGGCCAGATCCCTTCCCAGCAGCGTGATCCGATCCCGGGTGGAGGCACCCAGCGCGGTCGGGTAGGCCGGTTCCGGTTCAGTCATGTCGGGTCTCCGGACGCTCCAGCCAGTCCCGGATGTCGGCGCCCTGCTGGTCCAGCGCCGGCGGCGGCAGCCGGTAGTCCGGTGGGGTGGCGGACAGCCGGATCGGGTTGCGGATCGAGGGCACCGCGTCCGCCCCGAGCGTCACCACCGGCTCCAACCCGAGCCGCTGGGCCAATTCGACCCCACCCTGCACGGTGTTGATCGGCCCGCTGGGCAGCCCGGCCGCGGTGAGCACGTCGAACCACTCCTGCGCGCTCCGGGTGGCCAGCGCCGCCAACAGCAAGGGTCGCAACACGTCCCGGTTGTCGTTGCGCTTGCCGACGGTGTCGAAGCGCTCGTCGTCGGCCAGCTCGGGCCGCCCGATGGCCGCGCAGAGGCGGCGGAACTGCCCGTCGTTGCCGGCGATGACGATGAGCTCGCCGTCGCCGGTGGCCATCGGCTCGTACGGGAACAGGCTCAGGTGCGCGTTGCCCATCCGGCCGGGCACCACGCCCCCGGCCACGTACGCCGACGTCTGGTTGACCAGCGCGGACAGCGCGCTGGAGAGCAGGTTGGCCTCGACGTGCTGGCCCTGGCCGGTCCGGTCCCGATGGTGCAGCGCGGCGAGAATGCCGATGACCGAGTGCATCCCGGTCATCACGTCGAAGACCGAGATGCCCGACCGGAACGGCGGGCCGGCCGGGTCGCCGGTCAGGCTCATCAACCCCGACATCGCCTGCACCAGCAGGTCGTAGCCCGGCAGCGACGCACCCGCACCGGCGCCGAAACCGCTGATGGAGCAGTAGATCACCCCCGCGTTGCGGGCCCGCACCGATTCGTGGTCCAGGCCGAAGCGGGCCAGCCCACCGGGCTTGAAGTTCTGGATGAACACGTCCGCCCGGGCGCTCAGCTCGTGGGCCAGCGACCGGTCGTGGTCGTCCTTCAGATCCAGCACGACCGACCGCTTGTTCCGGTTGACGGCCAGGTAGTAGGTGCCGACCCCGTCCCGGGCCGGCGGCACCCAGGCCCGGGTGTCGTCCCCGCCGGGGCCCTCCACCTTGACGACCTCGGCCCCCAGGTCGGCGAGCAGCATCGTGGCGTACGGGCCGGCGAGCACCCGCGAGAAGTCGGCCACCAGGATGCCCGCCAGCGGACCGCTCGGGCGCCCAGCCGGAACCGGATCCACGTGCAACCATCCCTCTGCCGTAGAGCGGACAACTGTCCGCTGCCGAATCTCCTCCCCGGACGGGATGCTGTCAAGGGTCGGACGATCGATGCTTAGGCATGAAAACCGCCCGGCCGGGCGGCGCGACCGGACCGGCGGTCAGGCCAGGCGGTCAGGCGGTCAGGCGGTCAGGCCGGCCGGGTGACGTGCGGCAGCGCGTCGCGCCGGGCGAAGTCGGCGCTGATCTCCCCCGCCGTGGCCAGCAGCAGCGGCAGGTGGTCCTGGACGAGCCGGTCCACCGTGGTCTCGGCCGCGTGCGCGTTCACGTTGACCGCGGCGATCACCCGCCCGCTTCCGTCGCGGAGCGGGGCGGCGACCGACCGGATACCCGGCGCCAGCTTCTCGTCGGTCAGGGCCCAACCCCGGGCCCGCACCTGCGCCAGCTCGGCCTCCCGCTCGTCGCGGTCGGGCTGCCAGCGGGGGGTGATGCCGGACCGGGACGGCTCGGCCAGGATGCGGTCGACCTCGGCCGTCGCCCGGTCCGCCAGCAGCACCTTGCCCAGTGACGTGGGCAGGGCCGGGAAGCGGGTGCCGATGTCCACGGCCAGGGTGACGATCTTCGGCACGGAGACGCGGGCGACGTAGACGATGTCCGAGCCGTCCAGCTGGGCGATCGAGGACGATTCGTGGGTGCGGGCGACGAGCCGCTCCAGATGCGGGCGGGCGATGTCCCACAGACCCATCGAGTGCACGTAGGCCATGCCCAGCTCGAGCACCCGCGGGGTGAGGGCGAAGCCGGCCGGAACGGCGGTCCCTCCCACGGGCCGGACGTACCCGAGTTCGGCCAGCGTCAGCAGGATCCGCCGGGCGGTCGGCCGGGCCAGTCCGGTCGCGCCGGCGACCTCGGCCAGCGTCATCACCGGCCGGGCGGGGCGGAAGGCGGCGATCACCTCGAGACCGCGGGCCAGCGCCTCGATGAAGTCTGGCCCGGTGCCCTCACGCGGCATGGCCCTCCCTCCACCGTCAGTTGATCCCGGTTGACTCTACGGCGGTGACCGCCCAGCGGACAGACCTCCGGGCGTCCGTCCATGCTGAGGTCGCGCGTCAGCTCGAAGTGGGAGCTGGGCCGAACCCGGGTGGTGGATGAGCAGAGGAGCCATCGGATCTCGCCGACTCGAGGCTGAAGGCCCTCGACATCACACGGGATAAATTCCCGGAATCCTTTGTAATACGGCGTGTCGACCGCCAGCAGTTCTATCCGCTCCTCAGACTGCCCTGATGGCATTCCGGACCTTCGACGTCGGTCCGGTGCGCGGACTCGCCAAGGCCGCCGCCGTCGCCCTGCCAAACCTGGTCGTCATCGCTGGCCCCAACGGCGCCGGCAAATCGACCCTGCTCGAAGAACTCCATCGAGAAATCTCGGCGCCCGAAACCGGAACCCAGGTCCTATGGATCGGCCCGCACCGCGGCTGGGATCAAGTGCCGATCCAGCGAGACGTCCTCTGGCAACACCAAGGGCCGCTCGAGCCCCTCCTCGAGTCCCTGCGGCAGTCGGTGCAACCGGGAATGCAGGTGGGCTGGCAACTCGGAACCGTCCTCAAGACCTACCTCATTCGCATGCTCGCCCGGCAACGGATCGCCCGCGACCGAATGCTCGACCAGCTCGGCCCGGATGACAGGATCAAACGCACCGACCTTCCGGACCTGTTCGCCCCATTCGCGGAATTGATCAGCACCGTACTGCCCTACCTAAGGTTCCAAGGGGTCACCGAAAACGAGTCAGGCAACAGCGTTCAGTGCCTGTTCGCCACCGTCGACGGCACGGGAGACGCGTTCGACATCGAGCTGCTCTCCTCGGGCGAGAAGACTATGATCGCCCTATTCCTACCGTTTCTTGAGACCCGCGCACAGGCCCAGGCCGAGCCTGCGACAGACAGTTCGGCGCCGGCGGTGCCGCTGACCGTGTTGATCGACGAGGTCGACCAACACCTGCATCCGCTGCTGCAGTTGCAGGTGTTGCAGTATCTCCGCGATCAAGCCCGAAGTGGGGTGGCGCAGTTCATCGTCACCACCCACTCCCCGGCCCTGCTGGACGCCGCGACCGACGATGAACTGTTCCTCTTGAGTCCGGCCGCCCTTTGTCCAGGTGGGAACCAGCTAACCCGCCTCGCCACCAGCCACGATCGGCTGGAGGCGGCGCGGGAGCTGACCGGGTCAACGCATCTGCTGACCCGGGCCAAGCCGATCGTGTTCGTGGAGGGCGAACCCGACGGCCGCCGTGGGGTCAGCGACGTCCATCTCATCAGCCAACTTCTTCCCCAAACCGCAACCTGGGCGCTGGTACCCACCCACTCAAAGACGCAGGTCGTCAAAGCAATCCGCAGTCTGCGTCATGAGGATCTGAATCTGCCCGGCACGCCGGTGTTCGGGCTCGTCGACGGTGACCGCGACAAAGACACCGGTGACGACCACGTCGTCGCCTGGCCGGTCGCCATGATCGAGAACCTGCTGCTAGACACCGAGGCCATCTACCAGGCGCTGCTTCCCCACCGAGCGGAAACCGCAGTTCTAACTGTCGGCGCCGTTCAAGATGCGCTGGAACGCGCGGTGAACGACCGCATGGAGGATGAGGTCCGGCTTCGCATCGACCAACATCTCACACACGGATACCTGCGCGTCACGGCGTCCGACCTCAAGCGTCTTGATGCCGTGGCCGTGGAACAGGCCCAAGCATGGGTAGCCAAGCTGCGCAAACAGGACCTCCCCCGGCTGGCATCCGCTGCCCGCGGCGAGGTCGACGAGATCGTCAAGACGGGGACCCAGCTCGACCGCTTCCACGGCAAGAAGATTCTCCGCGCCGTCTACCGAGAGCTCGCCGTCGACGGCAGGCCCGGCTGGGCTACCTTCACGACGGCGATCGCCCGACATGCAGCTGACCGAGATCGCACCCGCGAGCTGACCGCGGCAGCCCTGCTGCGGATCACACTCTACTTCCCGAACGGCTTGGCCGAGGCGCTGCGCACCGCCGGCGGCCCAATAGAAGAGGCGGCATCGCTCGCAAACGAATGCGAGACCCATTTGGCCGCCTGGTGTTCAGCTCTCAATGGCGCGGGTGGTGGACCGATCGCGGACGGCCGGGACGACCTGCGGCGCCGCATCGTCAGCTTCACCCGCCACGACGATGTCGACGCGGAGCACCGCGGCCGATTGGTCCGGCTGGCCGCCGAGATCGGCACACCGTGAACGACAAGTCCGTCGACCATCCCGAATCACCACCGGCGACGGCGACACGCTCCGATTGCTGGACGGGGTGCCGCTGTCCGACGAGGAAGACGCCTACGTCCGGGCCGCCTGGGCGGCCAAACGCTGAACGGCGTCCGCTCCGACTGGGGCGAGTTCACCACCTGGTGCGATCAGCGGTTCCTTGCCCCGCTGCCAGCGGCCGCCGCCACGATCACTGGGTACCTGACCGAGTTGGCCCGGCACGGGGCCAAGGTGGGCACGATGAGCCGTCGGCTCTCCGCGATCAAATTCGCCCACCAACTGCGCTAGGAACCGCGCGGACCAGCCAGGTCAGGATTCACCCGGAACCGACACGCGGGCAGGCGCCCGTCGAGCGTTCGTCTATCGGGCCCGTCGATGAGGACCAAGGTGATCTGATCGGTCCGCGATAGTTGGGTGCCCACCGTGACGACCCGGAAGAGTGGGTGTCGAAGGAGGCCCCGTGATCGCGGAGTTGAACAGACTGGTCGAGCTAGTCGAGGAACATTTGAACGACGACCTCGGCTTGGCTTCGCTGGCGTCTGAGCTTGGCACGACGGAGTACCACCTGCGCCGGATGTTCTCATCATTGGCGGGCATGCCGCTGTCGGAGTACATCCGACGTCGCCGCATGTCGGTGGCAGCGGCAGACGTTCTCGGTACCGGAGACCTGCTGGGCATCGCGGTGCGCTACGGATACGGCTCAGCTGAAGCCTTCGGTCGAGCGTTCCGGTCCGTGCACGGCGTCAGCCACGGCGACGTCAAGCGAGACGGCGGCCCCCTTCGAATGCAACCACAGCTCAGGTTCCGCCTGACAGTAGAAGGGAACATCACGATGGACACCCGCATCACCGATCGACCAGCGTTCCGCCTCATCGGGCACGCCGCCCGCGTGACCCTCATCCACGAGGGCATCAACCCGCACATCCAAGCCCATATCGCTTCTCTCCCGGTGTCCGAGCACGCTCGCCTCAAAGATCTGGGCGACACCCAACCTGCCGGCCTACTCCAGGTGAGCGCCGACGTCGACCCGGACTACACCGAGGGAAGTGAGCTGACCTACCTGCACGGCGTCGCCGTCACCGACACGACACCCGTGCCCGGCGACCTCGACAGCATCGAGATTTCTGCGGGCACATGGGCGGTGTTCCACACCGAGGGCGAGTACCCGGCCGCGCTGCAGGAGGCTTGGGCGGCCACGGCGACCGACTGGTTCCCGTCGAACCCGTGGCGGCTCCGTCCGGGGCCATCGATCGTCTCGGTGCTCGACCGCGCCGATGGCTTCAGCACGGCCACCTGCGAGCTGTGGCTCCCGGTGGAGCGCGCCTGACCTAGCGGACCCGCCGGCAGTGGGCTGCCAGCGGGTCCGCGGAGGGATCGGTTTGTGGGGTGCGACCTTCCGTATCCGGACAGCAGTACGCGCCGTGGGCGCCCGGGCGGCCACGGCGCGTGGGTGCGGCGTGGGTCAGTCGATGACCGTATTTACGGTTTCCGTGACGTACACACCGGCCTGCTTGACGTTGGCCTTGGCCTGCTCGGCCTGGCCGCGGGCCTCGAGCTCCTCGTTGCCGGTGACCTTGCCGGTGACCTCCTTGGCCTTGCCGACGGCTTCCTCGGCGGCGTTCTTGATCTTGTCGCCCATGCTCATGGGTGTCCTCCTCGTGAGTTGGTGGAGTCCGCCGGGCGGCGGATTCCGGGACCGGCCGGGCATCAGCTCCGGACGGGAATCTCGGTTTCGATCTGGTTGCCCTTCACCCGGGCGCGGCGCCCGACGATCAGCTGCAGGTGGGTCGTCAGCCGGTCGGTGTCCAAGGCGGTCCGGGCGTGGGCCAGGGCCTCGTCGATGATCCGGCGGCGCAGCCGGGACAGGTCGGCGTCGGGGTCGGCGGTCACGGTCAGCCGCAGCTCCGGCTGGTCGGGGCGGCCGGTCAGCGCGACCCGGATCTTCTGGACCCCCCGGTACGCGTCGACCTCCTGACCGACGGCGCCGGTCACCACGCCGGCCGGCACGTCGGCCCGCCCGCTGGCGGGCACGTCGCGGTGGTCGGTGTCGACCATCAGCCGGCCCAGCCGGTCCGACCGCAGCTGCACGAGCAGCCACCGGACGGCCAGCAGCGCGGCGAGCACGCCGACCGCGGCGATCGTCAGCCAGAGCCAGGGCCGTTGGTCGTGCACCCAGCCGGCCGTCGCATCGCTGTAGACCGGGTCGCCGGCCGGGCCGAGCAGCCCACCGAACAGCCCGGTGGCGCGGATCACGACGGCGCCGCCGGCGATCAGCAGGATCAGGCCGAGCAGGGCCAGCCCGATGCGGTTGCCGCGCGCGGTGCGCCGGGTGTTCGGGGCGGCGCTCACGCGGGTCGCGCCGGTTGCGCTGGTCATCTGCGTCCTCCCGTCAGCCGCACCACCGGGCGCAGCGGGTGCACCGGGTCGAGCGCGGCGAGTTGGTCGGTCACCGTGGCGACCACCTTGTCGGGCAGCTCCGAAGGGTCGCCCAGCGGGGACGTCACGGCGACGACGGCCCGTCCGCGGCTCAAGGTGGTGCGGGCGTCACTGATGCCGTCGACACTGCGGGCGGCGCCGTCGATGGCGCGACGCAGGTCGGCCGGCCGGATGCGGGTGATCACGTCGGGGTGCTCCTCCCGCAGGTCCAGCATGGTCGGGCGAGGTGGGATCAGCGCGAGGGCGATCAGCCACAGCCCCACCAGGGCGACGGCGGCACCGATCGAGATGATCACCGGCGCCGACCACGCGGTCGTGTTCAGCCAGGCCGAGATGCGCGCCGCATCGAGCGGCGTGGGCTGGCGTCCGAGCTGGACCAGCACGGCCTGCCAGACGGCGAAACCGGCCACCAGGAGCAGCAGCACGGCGACCACGACGGCGGCGGCGGTGCGGCGGCCCCGGGCGGGACGCGCGGTGGCCGCGACCGGC
>NZ_JBMDXT010000428.1:0-5863 GCF_048594475.1 Nakamurella sp.
GAGAACGGGGGCTATCACGCCGCGCGGGACGAGCAGGCCAAGCAGGAGGGCCGGATCCGGCACCTGCAGGAGCTGCTGCGCAACGCCCAGGTCGGCGTCGCGCCGGCCGACGACGGCGTGGTCGAGCCGGGCATGGTCGTCACGATCGCCTACGACGGCGACGACGACGATCGCGAGACCTTCCTCCTGGGCTCCCGCGAGGAGGGCGTGCACGGCTCGATGCCGGTGTACTCGCCGCAGTCCCCGCTCGGCCAGGCCATCCTCGGGGCCACCCGCGGCGAGTCGCGCGAGTACATCCTGCCCAACGGCCGGACCCAGAAGGTCAGCGTCATCGAGGCCAAGCCGTTCAGCGGCTGAGCCCACCCCTACCGACGTTCCAGCACCCGGAAGCCGGCCCCGCCGAGCGCTTCGACGATCCGGTCGCAGTGCTCGGCGCCCCGGGTCTCCAGGCGCAGCGCCACCTCGACCTCGCCCAGGGACAGTGACGAGCCGACCCGCGAGTGTTCGACGTCCAGCACGTTGCCACCCAGGTCACCGACCAGCGCCAACAGGGCGGCCAGGGACCCGGGCCGGTCGGCGATGTCGACCCGCAGGGACAGGAAGCGGCCCGCGGCCCCGACCGCCTCCTGCAGCGGCCGCGACGTCTCCACCGGCGTGTACCGCACGACCGGCTGCAGCACCCGCGCGGCCTCCCGGACCCGCGCGACGTCGACCCGCTCCATCCCGGTGTCCCGCCCGCGCCGGCCGGTCAGTCCAGCGCGTCGCGCAGGTCGGCGACGAGATCGTCGGCGTCCTCGATGCCGACGGAGAGCCGGATGAGGTCGGCGGGCACCTGCAGCGCCGACCCGGCGACGCTGGCGTGCGTCATCAGGCCGGGATGTTCGATCAGCGACTCGACCCCGCCGAGCGACTCGCCGAGGGTGAACACCCGGGTGCGCCGGCAGACCTTGAGGGCCTCCTCCTGACCGTCGCGCACGGTGAACGAGACCATCCCGCCGAACCGGCGCATCTGCCGGGCCGCGATGTCGTGCCCGGGGTGGTCGGGCAGACCCGGGTAGTAGACCCGGCCGACCCGCGGGTGCCCGGTCAGCAGCTCGACGACCTGCTCGGCGTTGTCGCAGTGCCGGTCCATCCGCACGGCCAGGGTCTTGAGCCCGCGCAGCGTGAGCCAGGCGTCGAACGGTCCGGCCACCGCGCCCATCGACTTGCTGTGGAACGCCAGCTGCTCGGCCAGGCCGGCGTCGTCGGTGACCAGCGCCCCGCCGATGACGTCGGAATGCCCGCCGACGTACTTGGTGGTCGAGTGGAGCACGGCGTCGGCGCCCAGGGCGAGCGGCTGCTGCAGGTACGGCGAGGCGAAGGTGTTGTCCACCAACAGTTGTGCGCCACCGTCGTGCGCGATCGTGGCGAGCGCGGCGATGTCGGCGACGGACAGCAGCGGGTTGGTCGGCGTCTCGCACCACAGCACCCGGGTGCTCGGGCGCATCGCCGCCCGGACCGCGTCGAGGTCGCCGAGTGGGACGGTCGTGTAGGTCAGACCCCAGGGCACGCAGATCTTGTCGATCAACCGGAAGCTGCCGCCGTACGCGTCGTCCGGGATGATCAGGTGGTCGCCGGGCCGCAGCACCGCGCGGACGTAGGTGTCGGCCGCGGCCATCCCGGAGGCGAACGCGTAGCCGTACCGACCCCCCTCGACCGCGGCGATCGCCTGCTCCAGCGCGGTCCGGGTGGGATTGCCGGCCCGGGAGTAGTCGTAGCCCGCGCGGGTGCTGCCCACCTCGTCCTGGGCGAACGTCGAGGTCTGGTAGATCGGCACCGCGACCGCACCGGTCAGCGGGTCGGGATCCTGGCCGGCGTGGATGGCCAGGGTGGCGAAGCCCGGCAGGTGCGCGCCGCGAGGTCCGGGGGCGTCAGTCATACCCGCCACCCTAGGAGGGTGCCCGGCGATCCGGCGGCCGCCCTCAGGTGCCCGGCCACAGGATCGCACCGGACGCGGTCGTGCCGGTGATCTCGGGCGAACGCCGGGCCCGGCTGCGCCCGACCCAGCGGCCGGTGGCCGGCAGCACGGCCAGCACCACCACGGCGACCCCGCCCCAGTACAGCGGCCAGTTCTCGACCGGCACCTGCGCCCCGGTGTCGCCGTAGCCGAACCCGAACCGGGCCAGGGCGGTCGTGCCGGCGGCGATCAACCCGCCGAGCAGGACCGCCTTCCGGCCGCGGCGGAACAGCACGAACAGCGCGCCCAGGCCCAGCAGCAGCGCGCCGACGGCCCACCCGGCGGCCACCAGCACCGACTGCATCTGGGTCGGCGTCGGGTTCGGGGTGCCGGGCCCGGTGACGACGTCGTAGAACGACCGGCCGGTGCGGTACGACCAGGAGCCGAGGGTCCAGGCGGTCAGGCCGGCCACCGTCGTGGTCAGCACCGCCGCCAGGGTCGCCGCCAGGTCGTCCTGCGCCGGCGTCTCGTACGGAGCGGGAAGGTAGGTCACGACGCCTCCTGCGGACCGCGCGGAAGGGTGGCCGCACGAGCCGGCCGACCCCGTCCCCCGATGGTAGGGCGTGCCGGTCACCACCGGGTCTCGTCGGCTCGCGTCCGGTCCGCGTCAGGTGGAGGCGACGAACGCGAGCAGGTCGGCCCGGGTCAGCACGCCGACGGGTTTGCCGTCGTCGATGACCATGACCGCGTCCCGTTCCTGCAGCGCGCTGCGCAGCGTCGGCACGTCCTCGCCCGCGCCGACCAGCGGGAACGGGCCGGCCATGTGCCGGACCACGGCGTCGGCGAGCGAGGCGGTGCCGGCGAACAGCGCGTCCAGCAGATCCCGCTCGGAGACCGACCCCACCACCTCCCCGGACATCACCGGCGGCTCGGCGTTGACCACCGGCATCTGGGAGACCCCGTACTCGTGCATGATCTCCACGGCGTCGCGCACCGTCTCGTTGGGGTGGGTGTGGACCAGGGCCGGCAGCTCGCCGCTCTTGCCCCGCAGCACCTGACCGACCGTGGCCTCGCCCTCCCGGTCGAGGAACCCGTAGGAGGCCATCCACGGGTCGGAGAAGATCTTGGACAGGTAGCCCCGCCCGCCGTCGGGCAGCAGCACCACCACCACGTCGTCCGCGGTCAGCCCCCGGGCCAGCCGCAGGGCCGCGGCGACCGCCATCCCGCAGGAACCGCCGACCAGCAGCCCCTCCTCCCGGGCCAGCCGCCGGGTGACCTCGAAGGACTCCGCGTCGGAGACCGCGATGATCTCGTCGGCCACCGACCGGTCGTAGGCGCTGGGCCAGAAGTCCTCGCCCACCCCCTCGACCAGGTACGGGCGCCCGGTGCCGCCGGAGTAGACCGAGCCCTCGGGGTCGGCCCCGATCACCCGGACCCGGCCGGCCGAGACGTCCTTGAGGTAGCGGCCCGTGCCGGAAATGGTGCCGCCGGTGCCCACGCCCGCGACGAAGTGGGTGATCCGGCCGTCGGTGTCCCGCCAGATCTCCGGGCCGGTGGTCGCGTAGTGGCTGGCCGGGTTCTCCGGGTTCGAGTACTGATCCGGCTTCCACGCGTCGGGCGTCTCCCGCACGAGCCGGTCGGACACCGAGTAGTACGACGTCGGGTCCTCGGGCGCGACGGCGGTCGGGCAGACCACCACCTCGGCGCCATAGGCGCGCAGCACGTTGCGCTTGTCCTCGCTCACCTTGTCCGGGCAGACGAAGATGCACCGGTACCCCCGCTGCTGGGCGACCAGGGCCAGCCCGACACCGGTGTTGCCGCTCGTCGGCTCGACGATGGTGCCGCCGGGCCGGAGCGCGCCCGACCGCTCGGCGGCGTCGATCATGCGCACGGCGATCCGGTCCTTGACCGAACCGCCCGGGTTGACGTATTCGACCTTGGCCAGCACCAGCGGCGGCACATCGGCGGCCAGCGGGCCGAGCTTGACGAGCGGGGTGTTGCCGATGAGGTCCACGACGGACGGGGCGTAGCGCACGATCGTCAGGCTAGTTGGCCGAGCTGGCGAGGCCACCATCGAGCACCGGAGGGGTCTGCCGGAGGCCAGGCGGCGTTGCCACCGGCAGCGGTATCAGGGGCGGGGATCGGCTGCTCTGTGGGGTCAGGGATGATCGGGGTCACGGGAGGCGTCGCGGCCGTGGGGCGGTGGCCGGCGATCGGGTGGGCGTCCCCGGATCGATCACCGGATCACCCCACGGGGTGACGGCCCGGCGACCGGTCGCGGCGGAGCGACCGGGGCCCGGCGGCCGGAGTCGCCGGGAGTCGTCCGGACGTGGAACAGCGGGACCGGCCGGTCCCGGCGCACAATGAAGCCACCGAATGTGAACGGCGGCAAACATACGGCCGTCGCCCGTCCGGGAACGGCCCACCGAGGAGCCACCGACCCTCGGTCACGGACAGGGAGGGACGGCATGAGCATCTTCCCGACCAGGGTGTCGGGCCCGCCGGTGGGCGCCGGTGTCGCCCGGGCGGTGCCCCGCGTCCCCGGCCGCGCGATGGCGACGGTGGCCGGGCTGAGCGTGGTGGCCGGGCTGAGCAGCGCGGTCGTCGGGCTGATCGGTCAGGCCTGGACGACCACCCGGTCCATCGAGAAGGCGGCGCTGGCCGCCGCCCTGGCCGACGGCACGCTGGTGCCCCCGCCGGTGCCCGGCGGGACGGCCGCGCAACAGGCGGTCGCCGACCACCTCGTGCACGTCCGGCTGCCGCACGGCGACGGGATCTACCGGCCCGACGGGAGCCGGGTCGAGCCCTCCGACGAACCGGCCGGCCGGCCGCTCACCCTGGTGATGCTGGGCGACTCGACCTCGGTCGGCTACGGCGTCCGGACCGCCGACGAGCTCCCGGGGGTCATCGTCGCCCGCGGCCTGGCCGAGCACCTCGGGCGTCCGGTCCGGCTGTGCTCGCACGGCCTGACCGGGGCGCGCACCGCGGACCTGCCACGCCAGCTGGACCTGTGCTTCGCCGACGACCCGGCCATCGTGGTCATCCTGATCGGTGGCAACGACCTGCGGGATCGGGTGCCGCCGTGGCGCTCGGCGGCCCAGCTCGGCGACGCCGTCGGCACCCTGACCGGCCGCGGCGTGCCCGTCGTCGTCGGCACCTGCCCGGACTTCGGCGTCATCACCGCCATCCCGCAGCCGCTGCGCAGCGTGCTGAGCACCTGGTCCCTGCGGTTGGCCGCGCTGCAGGAACGCGCCGTGCAGGCCGCCGGCGGGCACCCGGTGGCGCTGGCCCGGCTGGTCAGCCCGCAGTTCGTCGGGCATCCGGACTTCTTCGCCGCCGACCGGTTCCACCCGTCGGGCGCCGGGTACGGACGCGCCATGGAGGTCATCGTGCCGGCCGCGATCGCCGAGCTGGCGGGCCCGGTCGCGACGGGCGAGGAGGCTCCGCCGCTCTCGGCCTGACCCCGGATGCGCGACGGCCCCGACCCGGCGGGAGCCGGGACGGGGCCGTCGGCGGGCGCCCGACCACTTCTGCCGGGCGCTGCTGCCGCGTTCTTGCCGGGCGTTATTGCCGGGCGTAGCCCAGCAGCCGCAGGATCTCCAGGTACAGCCAGACCAGGGTCACCATCAGGCCGAACGCGAAGTACCAGGCGGTGTTCGCCGGCGCGCCCTGCTTGATCGCCGCATCGATGGCGTCGAAGTCGATCAGGAAGCTGAACGCCGCGAGGGCGATGCAGATGATCGAGAAGATGATCGCCATCGGGCCGCCGCTGCGCAGCCCCATGTCGACCCCGAACAGGCCCATGACCAGGTTGAACAGCATCAGCACGGCGACGCCGATGATGCCGCCGATGATCATCTTGGTGAAGCGCGGGGTGACCTTGATCGCGCCCGTCTTGTAGATGACGAGCATGCCGCCGAAGACGCC
>NZ_JBMDXT010000429.1:0-2574 GCF_048594475.1 Nakamurella sp.
GGTGTCCTGAGGCCGGCCGGGTCTTGCCGCGGGCCACGTCCTGCCGCGGGCGGCCCGGGCGGCGCGCCGCCGGAGCCGGTGGGCCGCCCCGGCGGCCGGTGTGCGGTCGGTGCCCCCACCCCTCGGGAACGGGGCACCGCCGCCCACCGGTGCCGATCAGCCCAGGTGGTAGAGCGCCCGCGCCTGTTCGTGGGTGGCGATGGGCCGGCCGACCTCGCGGGCGATCTCCTGCGCCTGCTGCAGCAGCTCGAGGTTGGTCGGGTTGCGGGCCGGGTCGTAGAACAGCTCCAGCCCGGTCTTGATGTGCCCGCCGAGCTCGATCGCCCGGCGCAGGATGCCGGTGTCGTCCAGCGCGCCCTGCCCCCAGATGGAGATGTACCACGGGTGCTTGACCTTGGCCTCCTCGATCATGTGCAGGTAGTAGTACAGGCTCTCCAGGCTGGGCTTCATCCCGTTGGTGCCGATCGGTTCCGTGGCCGTCAGGCCGTAGTCGCCGATCAGGTAGAAGTCCCACATCGAGCCGGGCGTGGACATGCCCTGGTTGACGTAGTACATCGCGTGCCGCAGGTGACCCGGCTCGTACACCCCGTAGACCATCGGCACGCCGCGCTCGCGCAGCATCCGCCACTGCCGGCCGACCCGGGCGTAGTTGAACCCGAACTCCGGCCCGACCAGGTAGCCCTCGTCGTCGGTGTGCGTCGCGAACAGGGTCAGACCGGTGTCCACGCAGGCGATCTCGGCGTGGGCGTGCTCGTTGAGCAACGCCACGTGCTCCAGCCCGTGCTCGTCGCCGATCAGCCGCAGGTTGTTGCACGTGGTCGGGTACCAGGTGATGTCCGGGTGCTTGTCCAGCACCCTCTCCCACGTGCGCATGTAGTCCTTGAACGCGTTCTCACCCAGCAGGTCGAAACTCGTGTTGTGGGCGTGGATCGCGCCGGCGCCGGCCTCCCAGCACCGGATCGCGTCCTCCGCGATCTCGTCGTACCCGACCGGTGTGTTGGGGTTCATCTCCTTGCTGCGCACCCCGTTGATGTGCGACTCGATGACGACCGGGTAGTCCCAGTGCGGTTCGGCGTCCGCGTACTTGTCCAGTGCGGTGACCACGATGTCTCCTTCGGTTGGATGGGCTCGGGGGCGGGCCGCCGACGGTTCCCCCGGCCGCCGGCCCGGGCGGCCGGGGTGGCGGCGGGAGAACCGTCGAGCGGGGATCGGGCTCGGCCGCCCGGGGAGCGATCAGCGGGCGGCCTGGACGCCGTCGCGGACGGCGGCCAGGAACGCGGCGCCGGTCGCGCCGTCGATCGCCCGGTGGTCGCAGGTCAGGGTGAACTCGGCGATCGGTCGCCACTGCGGACCGGCGTCCTGGTCGGCCCGGTCGCCGTCGACCCAGACCTGCCGCCGGCGGGTGCTGCCGACGGCCAGGATGGCCACCTGGGGCACGTTCAGGATGGCGTCGAACCGGTCGATGCCCATCATGCCCAGGTTCGACACGGTGAACGTGCCGCCGCTGACGTCGGCCATGGCCAGCTTGCCGGCCCGGGCCCGGGCGACGACGTCCCTGCGGGCGGCGGCGAGCTCGGGCAGTCCCAGCCCGTCGGCGCCGTGGATGACCGGCACCATCAGCCCGGCGTCGGTGGCCACGGCCACCCCCAGGTGCACCGCGTCGAAGCTGGTGACGACCTCGTCCGCATAGTGCGCGTTGAGCGCCGGGTGGGCCCGCAGGGCGGCGGCGCAGGCGGCCAGGAGCGCGTCGGTGACCGTGGCGGTCGGCTCGGACTCCTTGGTGCGCAACGCGTTGGTCATGTCCACCTCGACCGACAGGTGGAACACCGGGGCGGCCCAGGCGGCGATCATCCGGCGCGCGGCGGTCCGCCGGATGCCGGTCAGCTTGGTCTGGGTGCTGCCCGCCGGCGGCGCGGGGTGGGTGGTGGTCACAGCCCCGCCTTGCCGGCGCAGCCGTAGAGGTTCATCTTGTCCACGGTGGCGGCGACCATGCGGGTCCGGCCCTCGGCCATCGCCGTCTCCAGCTGGCGGTCGCCCTGCGACCAGACGGCCTCGATGCCGGACCGGAAGGCGTGCCGCAGGTCGGTGTCGGCGTTGAACTTGTGCACGCCGTTCTCCACCGCCGCCCGGATCTCGTCCTCGGGCACGCCGGACGCACCGTGCAGCACCAGCGGGATGCCCGTCGCGTCCCGGATCCTGGCGATCCGGTCGATGTCCAGCGGGGCCGGGGTGGTCATCGGGACGCCGTGCATGATGCCCACCGAGATGGCCAGCCAGTCGACGCCGGTCTCCTTGACGAAGCGCTCGGCCTCGGCGACGTCGGTGTAGTAGGCCGACCAGTCGACGTCCTCGTCGGCGTCCGGGATCTTGCCCAGCTCGGCCTCGACGGGAAGGCCGAAGGCGTGGGCGATCTCGACCAGCCGGCGGGTGCTCCGGATGTTCTCCTCGAACGGCAGGTGCGCGCCGTCGTACATGACCGAGCCGAAGCCGAGCTTGATCGCCTCCAGCACCTCGTCCTCCGGCCCGTGGTCGAGGTGGATGACGACGTCGGCGCCGGACTCCTCCGCCACCCGC
>NZ_JBMDXT010000043.1:0-5979 GCF_048594475.1 Nakamurella sp.
AGATCGCGTCGGCCTCGCGGATGTTGGCCAGGAACTTGTTGCCCAGCCCGGCCCCCTCGCTGGCCCCCTTGACGATGCCGGCGATGTCCACGAACGAGACCGTGGCCGGCACGGTCTTGGCCGACCCGAACACCTCGGCCAGCTGGTCGAGCCGCGGATCCGGGATCGGCACCACCCCGACGTTCGGCTCGATCGTCGCGAACGGGTAGTTGGCGGCCAGCACGTTGGCCTTGGTCAGGGCGTTGAACACGGTGGACTTGCCGACGTTGGGCAGGCCGACGATGCCGAGGGTCAGACTCACGAGGCGTCAGTCTACGGTCGCCGCCCGATCCTCCGGCCGTCCGTGACGGGCGGTGGCGGTCGTCGCGGTCGCCGCGGCCGGGGGCTTGCGGGGCGAGACCGTGTCGCAGATCGCCACCACGAGCTCGATCGCCAGGATCAGGCCCAGCAGGTGCACGGTGGACAGGAACGGGTCGAACGAGGTGCCGGCGACCCACGCGAGGCCGGCCATCACGGCCACGGCGATGACGGCGGCCAGCCCGGTCCGGCCCACATTGAGCCAGCTGGCGCGGGTCTGGGCGGCGCCGTACCGCTTGACCGGCGCCGAACCGCCGGCGAACCGGTGCGCGAACCGCACGTCGGCCCAGCGGATCATCGCGTGCCCGTAGGCGATGGAGAAGCCCAGGTAGATCGCGGCCAGGGCGTGCGCCGCCCCCGGTTCGGCTCCGGACCGCAGGTGCAGCGCCGTGGCCACCAGCAGCACCAGGTCCAGCACGGGGGCCATGACGAGCAGGGCCGCCCCGAGTGCGGGACGCCGGAGCAGGTACCGGGCGGCCAGACCCAGCACGATCGCGACCCAGAACCCGATCTCGCACGCCAGGATCACCGAATAGATCATGTTCGCCCCCTTTGTCAGCACGACTGTGTTGATTAAGCTAGCACAGTCGTGCTGACATATGATGGATCCCGTGCCCCGACTCATCGATCACGACCAGCGTCGGGAGGAGCTCGCCCGGGCTCTGTGGCAGGTGGTCACGGACAAGGGCATCGGCGCGGTGTCCATCCGCGAGGTGGCCGCGACCGCGGGCGTCTCGGCCGGTTCGCTGCGGCACCTGTTCCCCACCCGTGAGCAGCTTGTCATCGCGGCCGCCGAGCAGATGCTGCACAACGTCGAGCGCCGCATCCTGGCCCTGCCCCGGGATGTCCCGCCGCTCCGGTTCGCCGAACATGCGCTGGCCCAGGCCCTCCCGCTGGACGCCGAGCGGCGCACCGAGTTCGCGGTCAACCTGGCCCTGGTGGCCGAGGAACCCGCCGTCCCGGCCCTGGCCGGGATCCGCCGGCAGACCTACGACGATCTGCGCCGGCTGTGCCGGCTGGTGGTCGGCATCCTGCAACCGGCCGACCGAGCGGCGAGCGAACCGGATGACGGCGGCCACGAACCCCACGGCGACGACATCGGGACCGCGCTCGACACGGCGGCCCGGCGGCTGCACGTGCTGGTGGACGGGCTGGCGTTCCACCTGTTCCAGAGCGACCGGGACGACGGCTGGGCGCTGGAGACGTTGCGGGCCGAGCTCGCGACGATCGCCACGCCGACCCTCACGCCGACCCCCGGGCCGGCCCCGGCTCCGGCGCGATGATCAGGCCGGCCGGCGCAGCACCGTGACGGCCCAGTCGGCATCGTCCCGCCAGGGGTCCAGGTGCCAGGTGGCGAACCGGTGCTCGACGACCAGCCCGACAGCCTCGGCGTCGGCGTCCAGGTCCCCGACCCCGTACTCCCGGTCGGTGGCGAACCCGGTGACCAGGCGACCACCCGGCACCAGCAGTCCGTGCACCACGCCCAGCACGTCCCGTTCGGTGCCCGCGGCCAGGTAGACCATCACATTGCCGGGCAGCGCGACGATGTCGAACGCCACCGGCTCGCCCGCCGCGGCCAAGGCGGCCGGCGCCAGCAACAGATCGGCGACCAGGTACGACGGGCCGGGGTACCGGTCACGGGCCACGGCGACCAGCCCGGCGTCGCGGTCGACGCCGACCACCCGGTGTCCCATCCGGTGCAGCGCTCCGGACACCCGCCCGGGCCCGCAGCCACCGTCGAGGACGGTCGAGCCGCGGGCCGCCAGCATATCGACGAAGCGCGCCTCGCCGTCCAGGTCGACGCCCTCCCGGTGCAGCCGCTCGAACCGGTCGACGTACCAGTCCCACTTCTTGCCCACGACGGTCAGTTCCCAGCGGGTCGGCGGCGTGGCGGGATCGGTCACCGGCGCATGATGGCACGAGTGAGCGTCCCCCTGCCCGATCCCGTCTTGCTCGACCTGCCCGTCACCGGCCCGTTCGCCGCCGACCGGCTGCTGGCCTTCCTGAACCGGGAGTCCGTGCCCGGGGTCGAGTACGTCCGGGGCCGGGAGTACGCCCGGACCCTCCGCCTGGGGTCGGGCGACGACGCCGAGGTCGGCACCATCCGGCTGGAGCTGCCGGCACCGGACGGCCCGCCCGTGGTCCGCGCCGCCCTCCGGTTCGCCGCCCGGCTCGACGAGGCCGTCGAGCGGTGCCGTCACCTGCTCGACCTGGACACCGACGGTGCGGCGGTCGACCGAGTGCTGCGGACCGACCCGGGCCTGCGGCCATCCGTCGACCGCTGGCCGGGCCTGCGGGTGCCCGGCACCGCCGAGCCCGGCGAGACCATGGTGCGGACCATCCTGGGCCAGCAGGTGTCGGTGGCGGGCGCCCGCACCGCGGCGACCCGGCTCGTCGCGCTGGCCGACGACCGGCTGCCCGAGCCCGTCGACGGGCTCACCCACCTGTTCCCGGAACCGGCCCGCATCGCCGCGCTCGGACCGTCCGCGTTCGTCGGGCCGCGGATCCGGGCGCAGGCGGTGGTCGCGGCCGCCGCCGCGATCGCCGACGGGACCCTGGATCTGCACCGCACCGACGCGCATGCCCGCGGCGTCCTGCTGGGCATGCCCGGCATCGGGCCCTGGACCGCGAACTACCTGTCCATGCGCATCTTCGGCGACGCCGACGTGCTGCTCGTCGACGATCTCGCCGTCCGCCGGGGGGCCGCCGCGCTCGGTCTGCCCGACCAACCCAAGGACCTCGCCGCCCGCGGGCTGGACTGGCGGCCGTTCCGGTCGTACGCCGGCATGCACCTGTGGGCCGCATCCGGCTGACCGCACCGTCAAGGACCACCTCAATCCCGCCACGCTGATCACATCGCCGTTTCGGGGCTGATCCACGCCCGGAAACGGCGCGTTGATCAGCGACCCTGCGGTGGTCGATGGTGGCCTCGCAGGCTCGGCCAACTTAGACTCACGAACCGTGACGACCACCCCGGACGGCAACCCGTCGGACAACCCGAACCCGGCCGACGCCGAGCAGCATCGCTCCGCCGGCGAGGAGCTCGAGTGGATCGGTGCCGAGGTCGAGGCGCGGCCGAAGGTCCAGTTCTGGATCTGGATCGGCGTCGCCGCCGTGCTAGTCATCGCGCTGATCTTCATCATCGTCACCGCCCTGTAGCGCGCGGCCGGGCCGCCACGCTCAGGACGGCGCGGCCAACGCCTCCGCGTAGCGAAGCAGCACCAGTTCGGCCAGGGCCGTGCCCAGCGGGGCGGCCACCTCGGCCCCGATGTCCAGCGCGGCTCGGGTGATGCCGTCGAGGAGCAGGCCCGGGGCCAGGAACAGCGGCACGACGCCGATCCGGCGGTGCTCGGCCGTCGCCCGGGCCAGGACGTCGGCCGCCTTCGGCTCGCCGACCGTGGCGAACCCCGCCCACACCGGCCCCAGGCGCCGTTCGCTCCACCGGCGGGCCAAATCGTGCACCGCCCGGTTCGCCGTGTCCCGGCTCGACCCGACGGCGAACAGCAGGATCGCCTCGTGCGCGGCGATGTGAGCGCGCGCGGCCGACTCGTCCAACGCGAGCAGCACGTCCTCGCCCATCCCGAGGATGCCGGCCAGCCGCAGCGCCACCCCGGTGTCCAGCTCGGCGTTGCCGACCGCGGTGGGCACGTCCACGGTCGCGTGGAAGGCATCGGTGAACAGCAGCGGGACCACGACCGCCGAATCGAACCCCGATTCCTCCCGGGCGCGCGCGATCGCGGTGGCCAGGTCGGGCTCGCTCAGGTCGAGGAACGCCGGGATGGCGCGCAGGCCGGGCCGCATGGCGGCGGCCGCGCGCATCACCTCGCCGATGACGACGGCGGCCCGCGGGTCCCGGCTGCCGTGGGCCAGTCCGATCAACGGCGGAAGAGGGCGCACGCTCACTCGGTCAGGCTAGTGGCCGATGGTGGCCTCGCAAGCTCAGCCGACCGGGGACGGCGAAGCGGGCCCGGCGAACCGGACCCGCTTCCCGACTGCCGCGGGTGTCCCCGCACCGCTCAGCGGTTGCCGGTCAGCCCCCTGGCCTCCAGGATCGCCCGCTCCAGCGGGCGGAACATGATCAGCTCCACGCCGACGCCGACCACGAAGATCAGGATCAGCCCGGCGTACAGCAGCGGCGCGTCCGACAAGTCGCGGCCCTGATTCATCAGCTGGCCGAGCCCGAAACCGAGCTTGGACGAGGTGACGATCAGCTCGGCGGCCATCAGCGAGCGCCAGGAGAACGCCCAGCCCTGCCGCAGGCCGGCCAGGAAGCCGGGCAGCGCGGCCGGAATGAGCACGTGCCGGGCCTGGCCCCACCAGCCCAGACCCAGCACCTTGCCGACCCGGGTGTACAGCGGCGGCACCTGGTCGATGCCGGCGGTCAGCCCGTTGGCGATCGACGGCACTGCGCCGAGCAGCACGACCATGTAGATCATCGCCGGGCTGATCTGGAACCACAGGATGGCCAGCGGCACCCAGGCCACCGACGGCATCGACTGCAGGCCGGACAGCAACGGACCGACCGACGCGCGAATCCACTTGAACCGGGCGACCGCCAGCCCGATCGGCACGGCCAGCACGATGGCCATCGCGAACCCGAACAGGCCGCGGGACAGGCTGGTCCAGATCGTCTGCCAGGCCTGGCCCGACTCCAGCAGCCGGCCCAGCTCGCTGAACACCGCGGCCGGCGACGGCAGCATCACCTCCGGCTTCACACCGAGCAGGTAGACGATCTCCCAGATGACCAGCACCAGGATCAGCGCCAGGAACGGCGGCACGATCGACGTGCCCAACCGCTTCCACCACGGGTCGCGGTGGCGTTCGGGCTCCTCGAGGGCGTCCAGGCCGGCGCCGACCGCCGCCGTGTCCTCGCGCTCGACCTCTTCCTTGGTGATGACGGAATCGTCAAGCGCGGGCATGGCTGTCGTCCTTCGTGAGCTGGCGGGGCAGGCCGGCCGCGGCGGCGGGCACGGCCGAGGCGGCGTGGCTGGCGATCTCCTCGCGCAGCCGCAGGGTGATCTCGGCCGCCAAGGCGCCGACGGCGGGGTGCTCGATCGTCCGCGGACCGCGGATGTTGATCTTCCACTCGCCGACGACGCGGCCCGGTCGGGACGACAGCAGCACGACGCGCTGGCCCAGCCGCACCGCCTCCCGCACGTTGTGGGTGACGAAGACGATGCTGTTGCCCGTCTCCTTCCACACCCGGGTCAGCTCGTCGTGCATGACGTCCCGGGTGATCGCGTCGAGCGCGGCGAAGGGTTCGTCCATGAGCAGCACATCGCTGTTCTGGCCCAGCGCGCGGGCCAGCGCGACCCGCTGGCGCTGGCCACCGGACAGCTCGTGCACCCGCCGGTCGGAGTGCCCGGACAACCGGACCAGATCGAGCAGTTCCTCGACCCGGGCCGACCGCTGCGCCCGCGCGACCCCCGCGTACTTCAGGGCCAGGGCGATGTTCTGGCCCGCGGTCAACCACGGGAACAGCGCCGACTCCTGGAACATCAGCGCCGGCCGCCCGGCGCTGGTGACGGTGCCCGTGGTCGGCGTGTCCAGGTGGCTGATCAGGTTCAGCAGCGTGGACTTGCCGCAACCGGAGGCACCGAGCAGGCAGACGAACTCGCCGGG
>NZ_JBMDXT010000430.1:0-6458 GCF_048594475.1 Nakamurella sp.
CAGGGTTTGTGTCTGAGCCGCGCGCGAGCTGCCGCCCGGCTCAGCGGTCGACCCCCGCGCGCCCTGCCCCGTTGCGCACGCGCGCGCCGGCACGTCGCCGGTGGGCGCCCGCACGCGAGGTGGCCGTCCGTTGAACGGTGATCAGGCAGGCCGACAGCACCAACAGGAAGGGACTGATCGGCGAGAGCAGGACACCTTCGAAAATGCTCAATGTGACAAGGCCGAAGGCGACGGCAAGACCACGCCCTCCACCCGTGACGCCGTAGGCGATCAACGCGACCCACATCACGGTGACGGCGACGGCTCCCCAAATGCCGGCGTGCACGAGCGCACGCAAGGGACTGCTGGCCACTTCATGCAGCTCGTTGTCGAGACCGACTCCGGTCCACGGGTTGGCGTCGAACGTCGAGACCGCATAGGAGAGGGTCTGCTCCCGGGTGTTTCCTCGCGAAGTCACCCAGGCGATGACCGAGTTCGAATCGATGATGGACGCCAGCACGAGCGCGGAGGCGAACAGGCACCCGATCTTGACCGGCCAGCGGAATTCGACCAGCACGATCACGGCGGCGGTCACCAGCAACGCGGCGGCACTGGATCTGCTACCGGTCGCAGCGATGACGGCCGCACTGGCCAGGAACAGGCCCCCGGCGAGCATGCGCCGCCGGACGACGGTGACCGCGACCATGCCCAACGCCGCGGCGAAGCAACCGAGACCGTTGGCGTTCTCGAGGAAGCCACGGAGCCGGCCCAGGCCGAAGGCCATGCCCGGAGCCAGGACGACGGCCGCGACATTGGCCGCGATGGCAACGACGAGACCGACCACCAGGCCGGAACGCATCGCCTCGACCGGGACCCAGGACGTCGCGGCCACGAGCCAGACCGCACACGCGGCCAGACCGGCCATTTCGGCCAGGAAGGGGGCGTACTGGCCGTCGCCCAGGGTGGCGAACAATAGATACAGACCCATTGCGGACAGCATCAGGCCAATGAAGACCGAATGCGGCCTGGCCGGGCGGCCGATCGAGCCGCGAACCAGGCCCGCCGCGACCAGGCAGGCGATTCCGCCGAGCCGCAGCGGGACCGAGGCAAGCGGATCGATGAGGGCCGAGGTCGCCGAGGCCTGAAGCAGCACTGCCGCCGCCACGAACCCCGCGGCCGGCGCCCGAAGAACCGCCGCGACCAGAACCGCCAGGACCGCGGTCGCGGCCAGCCCCGCGACTGGCGACAGGAAGGCCATCGTGACGACGGCGACGATCGTGACGGCGGCCGCCAGCCATAACCCTAAGTCACGCACCGACGACACCTGGTTACTGTAGACCGCCGCCGCATCCCTCGGTGAGCTGATCCTCCGGGGCCGCCTCGGTAGGGTCGGACCACGGCAGCCGTGGTCGACGGCGCGCGGCGTGGGAAGGGTCCGGCATGCGTATCGCACGAACAGTCACACGGCTCGCGGCGGGGTTGGCGGTCGTCACCGTCGTCGGGTTGTCCGCCTCCCTGCCCGCCGCGGCCGAACCGCCGTTCCGCCTGCCCGGCCAGATCACCGACCGGTCCGGGGTGCTGTCCGGGTCCGACCGCAGCGACATCCAGACCGCGCTGGACCAGCTCTCGGCCGAGGACAACATCGACCTCTGGGTGGTCTACGTCGACACGTTCGACGACCCGGGTACGGCCTCGGACTGGGCCGGGCAGACCGCCCAGCTTTCCGACCTGGGCCAGAACCAGATGCTGCTGGCCGTGGCCACCGGCGGCCGGGCGTATGCCGTCGACGCCCCGACGACCATCAAGCTCAGCTCGTCCCAGCTGCAGCAGGTGGCCACCAACGACATCCAACCCGCGCTGAAGAACGACGACTGGGCCGGCGCCGCCATCGCCGCGGCCAACGGCTACCGCGATGCCCTCAACGGATCGTCGACCGTCTGGTGGTGGATCGCCGGTGGCATCGTCGTCGTTGGCGCCGGCGGGTACCTGCTCTACCGGCGGCGGCGCCCGACCACGTCCGGTGCCGGGCCGGCCGGCCCGGAGGGGACGCCGGCCGCCCCGCAGGAACCCATCGACGCGCTGTCGGCCCGCAGTGTCCAGGCCCTGATCGACACCGACAACGCCGTGCGGGCCAGCGAATTCGAGCTGAGCGCGGCCGAGTCCGACTTCGGGTCCGCGGCCGTCGGCCAGTTCCGCACGGCGTTCGACGCGGCCCGGGAATCGCTGACCCGGGCTTTCGAGATCCGCCAGCAGGTCGACGACGACCAGCCCGAGGACGACACCACCCGGCGCGCCATGATGAACGAGATCCTGTCCCTGTGTGCCGCGGCGTCGGCGACCCTGGACGAGCAGAGCGACCGCTTCGACGACCTGCGCGACCTGCGGTCGCGGCTGCCGCAGGTGCTGGCCGAGTTGCCCGGGGCCATCGACACCCAGGCCGGACGGTTGCCGGCGGCCGCGACGACGCTCCAGCGACTGCAGCAGCAGTTCGCGCCGCCGGCGCTGGGCACCGTGGCCGCGAACGTCGATCAGGCCAAGGAGCGGCTGGAGTTCGCCCGGACCGGCCTGGACCAGGCCCGGCGGTCAGCCGCCGGCGCGACCCCGGCCGAGAGCACGTTGCCGCTGCCCGGTCAGCCGGCCGCGCCGCCGGCCCGCCCCGACCCGGCCGCGGTCGTCGCGGCCGGTGCCGCCCAGGAGGCGGTCGACCAGGCGAAGACCCTGCTGGACGCCATCGAGCGGGCCGCGGCCGACCTGGGCGCCGCGGTCACGCAGCTGACATCCGCGATCGCCGCCGTCGACCAGGAGCTGGCCACCGTCCGGGGAGCGCTGGACTCGGCCGATGCCGGCGGGAGCGCGGCCGCGATCCGGGCCCAGCTCGACCAGATCCAGGCCATCCTCGGCATGGCCAGGTCGCCGCAGGGTGCGGCCGACCCGATGACGGCCCTGCACAAGGTCGAGGAAGCCGACCTGGCCCTGGACGGACTGCTGGCCAGCACCCGGGACGCGCAACAGCAGGAGCAGCGCAGCCGCGCCGCGCTGGCCCAGACGCTCACCACCGCGCGCGCCGAGGTGTCCGCCGCCGAGGACTTCGTCAACACCCGGCGGGGCGCGGTCCGCAGCCAGGCCCGGACCCGGCTGGCCGAGGCGAAACGGCATCTGGCCAATGCGGAGTCGGCCACCGGTGATGCGGCGGCCGCCCTGGCCGAGGCGCAGCAGGCGGCGGCGCTGGCCCGCGAGGCCGCCGACCTGGCCCAGCGCGACGTCAATGGATTCGGGGGCGGGGGGTCGAACAACAGCGGCGGCCTGGCCGGCGCCGTCCTCGGCGGGATCATCCTCAACTCGGTGCTCAACTCCGGCCGCAGTGGTCGCGGCGGGGGCGGCTGGGGCGGCGGCAGCAGCTGGGGCGGAGGCGGTTTCGGTGGCGGCGGTTTCGGCGGCGGCGGTGGTGGCGGTGGCCGGCAGAGCGGGGGCAGCGGCCGGTTCTGATCGGCGGCACCCGCCGGCGCACAGACGTCAACGGCCGGCTCCCCATCGGGAGCCGGCCGTCGACGTGTGCCGGTGGAGTCCGTCAGCCGGAGGCGCCGGACTTGGCGCCCTTGCGCCGGAGCACGCCCCGCGTCCCGAAGAACAGCAGGACCAGGCCGGCCAGCAGGGCGCCGATGCCGATGGCCAGCGGCGCACCGATGCTCGCGCCGGTCGAGGCGAGACCCGCGTATCCGGAGGACACGTCACCACTGGCGTAGCCCGAGCTGTAGTTCTGGCCCGATCCGCTGCCCGAGCCGGTGTAACCGGAGCCGGTCTGGCCGGGCACGCCGGGCGGGTCGGCGAGGAACACCGTCAGATCGTCGCCGCTGGGGCTGCCGACCGCGCGGACGGACAGATCCCCGTCCTGGGTCAGGTTGTAGGTGACGGACCAGTTCCCGTCCGCGTCGGGCTCGGCCGTCAGGGTGGCTGCGGCGCCGGCGGCACTGAGCCCGGCGCTCGATCGCAGACCCGAGGGACCGCCGTAGGTGATGGTGATGTCCACCGAGGTGTCGGGGCCGCTCTCGTCCCCGTAGTTGGTCCCGGTGATGACGATCTGATTGACGTTGATGGACACCGCCGACAGGCCGGGCGGGGCGTAGACCGGAGCCGCCGCCGCCGTCCCCGCCGCCACGATGAGCCCGGTTGCGGCCATCGCAACGACCGATCCGATCCGCTTGAACATCAGAGCAATCCCCCAATCCGACACAATTAGCGGAACCCCTGACGGTCACGCTGGAGCATGTCGGAGCATATGACAGCGAATCGGATTGGACAGATGTGGTGGTCCGATGATTGCCCCGATGTCGGCTGCCCAAGGTGACGGGATAGGACCGTTACCCATCTTCCTGATGATTCGTGCCCGAGGGAGCCCCACAAGCTCAATTACCCAGAGTCATCGGCGTGGCCAACCCTGCACATCCTCCAACAGGTCGAAACCCGATGTGACGAACTTGCCCCCGATCGTGGGAGGGTCGCGCTGCACCGGCCCGCCTCGATCGACAACGCGATCCACACATGGACAACCGAGGCCAACCAGCATGACCGGATTCGGCCAGAGTAACGGCGCCCGTGTGAACTGCAGGGAAAGACGACGAACGCCAGGCCGAGCCACACCGTGGCCTTCTCACGGCGCGATCGGCCGGATGTCACCTAGGGTCATCTACCCAAGCTCCCGGCACGGCCGTCGCCGAGGACGCAAACGGCCGGCCAGAGAATGGCCTACCGCTCCTGGATGATTCGAGATCCAACGGACGGCGAGAGGCGAATATCTCCGGGCGTGAAATGGGTACCGGCATTCGACCGGCCGGCGCGCGTCCGTTTTGAATTCGCCCCGCTCAGTTCGCCGCTCGATGAAGTGCACCTGATGCGTCGCCGTTCCTGCGGTCCGGGTCCGGCGTCGTGACCCGACCGACCGCGGGATCGGAGACCGCACCGGGCTGCGCTGGCAGATCGGCCACGGCGGCCTCACCGGCCCGATCCGCACCCGGGTTGGGGTGGCCCCCCGGTGGGTTGTGGCTGGCGGCCGGTTGGTGCGGGGTGGGGTCTTGGGTGGGGGCGTAGCCGTAGCCGTAGCCGTAGCCGTAGGTGGAGGTGGCGTGTTGGGGGACGAAGTTGAACACGGTGCCCAGGACCTGGGCACCGACGGCGTCGAGCCGGTGACGGGCCTGGGTGGCCTGGTCGCGGGTGGTCCGCGCGTGCCGCAGGACCAGGATCGCTCCGCTGGTCTGCGCGGCGATCAGCGCCGCGTCCGTCACCGGCAGGATCGGCGGTGCGTCGATGATGATCACGTCGTACCGGCGGCGCAGCTCGTCCATGACGGCGGACATCGCCTTGGACTGCAGCAGTTCGGCCGGGTTCGGGGGCAGGGCACCGCTCAGGATGACGTCCAGACCCGACCGGCCCCACGGCTGGATGGCATCGCCCAGCTCCGCCTGGCCGATCAGCACCGTGGTCAACCCGACCGTGCCCTCCAGATCCAGGTACTCCCCGAACTTGGGCCGGCGCAGATCACCCTCGATCAACAAGGTGCGGCGCCCGGCCTGGGCCAACGCGATCGCGATGTTGATCGAGGTGGTCGATTTACCGTCCCCGGGCAGCGGGCTGGTGATCGCGTAGGTTTTCGACTCACCGTCCACGTCCAGGAACTGCAGATTGGTCCGCAACACCCGGAACGACTCGACCCGAGGCGCGTGCGGCGAGAGCCCCGAGATCAGCGGCTTGCGCACCGCCGTCGGATCGAAAAAAACCGAGCCGAGCGTCGAGGCGCCCGTCGCCCTCTGCACGTCCTCGACCGACTTGAGGGTGGTGTCCAGCGTCTCCCGCAACCACGCGGCGGCCAGCCCCACCAACAAACCCACGATCGCGCCCAGCCCGATCGTGATCAACGGACGGGGATAGACCGGGCCGGTCGGCAGGTTCGCGTCATCGACGATGTTCGCCCGGATCGGCGACCGCGCCGGATCCTCCGAACTTTCCAACTCCCCGACGTAATCGGTGAACACCTCCGCCGTCGTCTGGGCCAGCAACTGCGCCCGCTCCGGACTGGGATCGGTCACCGACACCTGCAGGATCACCGAATTGGGATCGGCCGTCGCCGTGATCTGATTGACCAACGCCGCCGGCGCCTGATCCGAACCCACTCGGGCCAAAACCCTCTCGGCCACCGTGGACCCCTTGATCAGATCAGCGTACGAGGTCACCCGCTGCTGCGAGAACAACCCACCCTGATACATCTGCGCATTGGCACTGTCACTGCCCGGCGTCGACACGAACAACCGCGCGGTCGAGGAGTACAACGGCGTCGCCCGCACGATCAACCCCACCCCGACCGCCGCCCCCACCAACAGCCCGACCAGCACCACGACCCACTGCCGCCGCAACACCCGCAGGTACTCGCGCAGGTCCACCACTCCCCCTTGACCGGCCGAAGCCCTGCCGAAGCCCGCCACCACCAG
>NZ_JBMDXT010000431.1:0-8369 GCF_048594475.1 Nakamurella sp.
GACTCGGCCGGATGCGAGGAACGGCGCTCCCGGTACATCCGCACCGCGCGGTCACGGGTCTCCTGGTCGTACTGACGTGGTGCTGGCATGGCTCGATTCTCCTTGCGAGATCAGAGCCTGCAGCAGATCCAGGACATCTCAGATCACCGCTGTCGCGGCCCAGATCAACCGTGGCAATGTACAGACCCAGATGCGTCACAAACCGGTCCTCCGGGCCGAAGACCAGCCGCCGCACCGTCGAGTGCAACCCATCGGCGCCGATCACCAGATCGAACTCCCGCGGCGGCGCCCGCTCGAAACTCACCACCACCCCGCCACGACCCTCACCGATCGCGGTCACCGTGTCCCCCTAGCGAAACTCGGCCTGGCTGTGGGCCGCACCGGCCAGAATGACAGCCAAGTCACGACGGGCAATCTCGACCGCGTCGCCACCGGACTGGGTCGGGAGCGCGCCGATCTCCCGCCCGTCACGATCGACCGCAGCCAACCGAACCACCCGAGTCGCCGCTTCCCGAACCGCGCTCAACACCCCCATCCGCCGGACCGCCGGCGCAGCGGCGCCGCGGATGTCGACCGGACTGCCGCTGGAGCGCTGCGAGCCGGCCCGTTCGACCACCGTCACGGCGTCCCCGGCCCGGCCCAGGAAGTATGCGACCGTCGAACCGGCGGTACCCGCCCCCACCCCCAACACCGACCGAAGCGCCACTCGATCATCCCGGTCCGAACACGACGGTACGACCAGCCGCCGAGGCGGGTGAGCTGTTGACCGCATCACTCGCTTTGACCAAGAGTTCCTACTCTGGCAGCTAGTGCCGCCGACGTACGTCATGCCAGGTAGAGGTGTGTGGTCCGAGCATCTCCGCCCGGACCGGATCGACGCTCAGCTGCCGCCTCCCGGATAATCTCTCAGAACTTCGGGGCCTGGCTGTCGATTCGGCGGCCGAGTGTTCGTCGTCGCTGATGACGGAGCCGGACAGGCCGGCCCGCGACCCAGTGCAGGAGGCAGCTCCATGGCCAAGTACGCGATCCTCATCTACGAAGACCCCACCTTCTACGCGGACGCCTCGCCCGAGGCGTGGGGCGCGGTGATCGACGCGCACAGCACGTTCGTCAAGCAGGTCTTCGAGCTCGGCGGATCCGTGGCGGGCGGGGAGGCACTCGCGCCCACGACCTCGGCCACCACGATCAAGGGGTCCGTCACGGTGACCGACGGCCCGTTCGTCGAGACCAAGGAGGCCTTCGGCGGCTTCTATGTCGTCGAGGCACGCGACCTCGACCACGCCGTCGAGATTGCCAAGTTGTGCCCGGCCCCCGGCGGCGGCGTCGAGGTTCGCCCGGTCGTGGACCCGACGACGAACCCGTTCTGATCGCTCCCGCCGACGAGCCGACCGCGTCCGCCAGGCAGGCGGACGCGGTCGCTGCCGCGCTCGCGGAGGCCCACCGCTCCGAGTGGGCCTTCGTGCTGTCCGCCACGGTGCGCGTCGCGGGCGACCTGGACGTCGCGGAGGAGTGCGCGCAGGAGGCGTACGTCAGCGCGCTGCAGGCCTGGACCCGGGACGGCGTGCCGGAGCGGCCCGGCGCGTGGCTGACCACGGCGGCGCGGAACAAGGCGCTGGACCGGTTACGTCGCGAGGTCACCCTCCGGCGCAAGCTCCCGCTGCTCGTGGAGCCGGCGACAGTCGATCCGCACGACCCGGCCGACCAGGATTGGCCCGACGCCGCCGTGCCGGACGACCGACTCCGGCTGGTGTTCACCTGCTGCCACCCCACCTTGGCCCCCGAGGCCCGCGTCGCCCTCACCCTGCGCCTGGTCTGCGGCGTTCCCACGCCCGACGTCGCCCGAGCCTTCCTGGTGTCCGAACCGACGATGGCGGCACGGATCACCCGGGCCAAGAAGAAAATATCCCAGGCCCGCATCCCCTACCGGGTTCCGAGCCGGCCGGAGCTGCCCGAACGCCTGGACAGTGTCCTCACCGCCGTCCACCTGCTCTTCAGTACCGGCCACACGGCCGGCGAGGGGAATACGCTGGTCCAGGAGGAGCTCTGCGACCGGGCCCTGCACCTCGCACGCACCCTCGCCGGCCTGCTCCCCGAGCAGGCCGAGACCCGCGGCCTGCTGGGCCTGCTGCTCCTCACCGATGCGCGCCGCGCCACCCGGACCGACGAGCAGGGTCGGCTGCTCCTGCTCGCCGACCAGGACCGGACGCGCTGGAACCAACGCGGGATCCTGGAAGGGCTCACGGTCACGGCGGGGGCGCTGGCATCTGGCCCACCCGGGCGGTTCACCCTGCAGGCCGCGATCGCCGGCGTGCACGCGATAGCGCCGTCCCTGGAGCAGACCGACTGGCCCCGCGTCGTGCACCTCTACGACCGGCTGCTCGCCGTGTGGAACACCCCGGTCGTCGCGCTCAACCGAGCCGCCGCCGTCGCGTTCGCCGATGGTCCGGCCGCCGCCCTGCCGCTCCTGGACGAGCTGGCGGCCGATCCCCGACTCACCGACTACCCGTACCTTCCCGCCACCCGCGCCGACCTACTGCGCCGCCTCGGCGATGCCGCCGGCGCGGCCGAGTCATACCGGCGCGCGATGGAGCTCACCGCAAACGCCGCGGAACGCGCCTTCCTGGAGCAGCGCCTGGCCCAGGTCAGCCACGCCGCCGGCGCCGAGCCCACACCCGGCTCCCCCGAACTGCCTTCCCAGGATCGGACCGGATCCCGTGCCATCGGGTCGGCCTGAACTCGCGCACGCCGTCGGGCGTCGCGACCTTGAGGCTGACGCCGACCTTTGCGGACTTCGGCAACGGAAGCTCCTCGCCACCTTCCGTCACCGGGTTCGGGATCGTGACCTCGGTCTGAGACCCGTCGGCAACGTCGACTCCGAGCAGGAACACGCTCACCGGTCCGGCCGATCCGGGCCGGATGCGCTCTCTCGCCACGCTTCGGGGCACGTCAAAATGTTCAGTCCGTGTCGAGCCGGCAATCTTGAACCCTGCGCCAAGCTGCCGGAATCGCGGTGATCGGGGAAGGGCGCGCCCGGCAGGATTCGAACCTGCGACCGGAGGATTAGAAGTCCTCTGCTCTATCCAACTGAGCTACGAGCGCCGGGAGGATACGCGCACCAGGGTAGTCGGTCCGCGCCGCCGACCGCGTCACGTGGTCCGGTCCGGACGACCTGGTTTCCTGGGGTGATGAGGCGAGCACGGTGGGGCACGATCGCGCTGTGGGGCGCGGCGGTGGCCGGCGGCATCCACGGCCTGTTCAGCTTGTATTGGGCGGTGGGTGGCCGCTGGCTGCTCGACACGGTCGGCGCGTGGGCGGTGGATCTGACCGAGCGGGCGCAGGTCCTGGTCGTGCTGTTGCTCCTGCTGGTGGCGGCGGTCAAGGCCGCCGCGGCCGTCATCCCGCTCGCCGTCGAGGCCGGCCGGATGCCGGGCCGGCGCCGGTGGCGGGCGGTCGAGTGGGCCGGCGTGGCTCTGCTGGTCGGCTACGGCGGCCTCACTACGATCGTCGCCGCGCTGGTCCTGCTCGGCGCCATCGAACCGGACGGTGGGTACGACCGCGCCTCGATGATCGGTCACGCCCTCCTCTGGGACCCGCTCTTCCTCGTCTGGGGAGTCCTGCTGGGGATCGGGCTCGCGCTCACCCGGGATCGGGCCATTCCCGCGGGCGACGGCCGGGACGGGGATCGCCCGGCCGGCCGCGCCGCCGGGATTCAGTTGCGTTCGGACTGACCGAGACGCCAGTAGCCCATGAATGCGACCCGCCGCCGGTCCACCCCGCGCTCGGTGACGACGGCCCGCCGCAACGCTTTGACGGCCGCGGCCTCCCCCGCCATCCAGGCGTAGAACGACGCGTCCGACGGGTCGGGGCTGTCCCAGAGCAGCTCCCGATCGACGTCGATGTCCTCCACCTCGGGGGTATCCGGGGACCGGACGGTGTCCAGCAGCGCGGCATGCCCGTCCAGCCAGGCCGTGACCGCGGGCCGGAGCAGGGCGCCGTGGGCAGCGCCGCCGCGGGGCAGCCAGTGCACCCGCGCCGCGGCGGGCAGGTCGATGGGGAGACGGTCGGCCACGTCGGGGACCTCCACGAAGGCGCGGGCCGTCACGTCCGGCCGGTCGTGGAGCGATTCCAGAATGCCGGCGATGGCCGGCGCCGCGGTCTCGTCCCCGGCGAGCAGCAGCCGGGTGGCCAGGCCGGGGCGAAAGTCGATGCCCTGATGGCGGTCCGGGCTACGAACGTCCGGGCCGATCAGCAGCACCTCGTCCCCGGCCGCCAGCCGGCGCACCCACTGGACGCCGGGACCGGCGGGGCCGTGCGGGCTGTCGTGATCCACCAGGACGATGTCCACCTCGCCGGCGGACCGGCGGACCTGCCGGACGGTGTAGGTCCGCAGCACCGGCCGGCGCTCCTCGGGCGCATCCCGCCAGCGGGCGTACCAGTCGGGACCGGCGTAGTCGTCCCAGGACACCCCGGGGCTCGGGAGCAGCAACTTGATCCGCTGGTCCAATCCGTCGTCGCCGAACTCGCACAGGTCGGCGGACGCCAGCGTGACCTGACGGAACGCGGGCGTCATCCGCTCCACCCGGTCGACCCGCACGCGGAAGGGCCGGTAGGCCGGCCGTCCCGGCTCGATCGCCGGCGGCTCCTCCGTAGGTAAGGTTTGCATGCCCTAAGTATGCACAGCGGTGCGCGAGGGTCGATACCCGCCCGCCCGTGCTTCGATGGGGCATGAGCCACTCCATGGTCGGCGAGACCGTCGAGATCGACGGAGCCGGGAACACTTCCATCGAGGCCTACCGGGCCCGACCCGCCCACGACGGTCGCCGCGGCGGCGTCGTGGTGATCCACCACATGCCCGGGTTCGATCGGGCGACCAAGGAGATCGTCCGCCGCTTCGCCGAGCTCGGCTACGACGCGATCTGCCCGAATCTGTATCACCGGGAGGCGCCGGGCGCCCAGCCGGACGACGCGGCCGCGGCGGCGCGGGCCGCCGGCGGGGTACCGGACGAGCGCCTGGTCGGGGACGTCGCCGGCGCCGCCGCCCACCTGCGGGGACTGCCGACCAGCAACGGCCGGGTCGGGGTCATCGGGTACTGCTCGGGCGGCCGGCAGTCGGTCCTGGCGGCCTGCCGCCTGGACGTCGACGCCGCCGTCGATTGCTATGGCGCGTTCGTCACCGGCACGCCACCCGCGGACCATCCCCTGCAGGTGGGCAATCTCGTACCGCTGCTCGGCGACCTGCGCTGCCCGCTGCTGGGCCTCTTCGGCAACGAGGACCGCTTCCCGTCACCTGCCCACGTCGACGAGCTCGAGAGCCTGCTGCGCCGGCACGGCAAGCAGTTCGAGTTCCACCGCTACGACGACGCCGGCCACGGCTTCTTCGCCGTCAACCGGCCCGGCTACCGCGTCGCCGCGGCCAACGACGGCTGGGACCGCATCGCCACCTTCTTCGCCGCCCAGCTGGGCGGTCGATGATCGTGTGCACCTACGCGACCACCGTCGCCGACATCACAGGAAGCGGCAAAGGCCCCGGCGGGCAATGGTTCTCGATCAGTCGGGTGACCGCGTACTTCGACCATCCGGTGCACGCGATGGCCGAGCACACGCTCAACGTCGATCTCGCCGCGCCCGAGCTGGGCCCATCGGCCCGGATCGCGCTCGAGCTGACCGCAGCCTCCGCCCGGGAGCTGATGGCCGCGATCCAGGCGGCGCTCGACGCCGTCCCGCCCGAACTCGCGCAGTGACCAGCTCCTCCCGCCGGTGGGAACTGCGGGAAAACGTGGTGAGGGTCTCATGGGAGGATCCACCTCCCTTCCCGAACGTCTCGCCCAACGGTTGCACCATGGACGTGAGGGCCGGCGTGCCCGCAGGCCGTCGTGAGGATGTGAACGGGATGTCGCTGACCGAGGACGAGCAGCACCGGCTCGAGCAGATCGAGTCCTATCTACGGTCGACCGACCCCTCGCTGTCGCGCCGTCTCGATCCCCACTCCGACCCGGCCCCGGATCGCCGCGCCCTGGTCCGCTCGGTGGCGCTGCTGCTCCTGGGCACCGTCGTCATGGTCGCCGGGGCCGCGGGCGTGACCGCGCTGTTCTCCTACGGCACGGTGGTCGTCCTGCTCGGCCTGGCCCTGATGACCCGGGCATTGCAGCAGTTGCGCGGGCTGAACCCGCCGCCGGCCCGCGCCCCCATCCGCTGACCTCACGGCCGGACGCACCGGTTCAGGGTCCGTCGGTCGAGCCGGCCCGGCCGGCCGTCCGGTGCAGGCGCCGCAGGGCCAACGCGATCTGCAGCCGCAACCGGCCGGCGGGGTCGCCGATCGTCCAGCCCAGGAGGCGTTCGGCGTGGGCGATGCGTTCCTGCAGGGTCGAGTGGTGCACGTGCAGCGCGGTCGCGGCGCCGCGCAGGCTCGCCTGCTCCGCCGCCGCGGTCAGCGTCACCGGCAGCCACGGGTGATCTGCCGCCAGCCGGTCGAGCATCACCACGTCCGCGTGTCGGGGCGTCGTCGGGCCGATCGCGGCAGCGAGCACCAGCAGCCCACCGACGTCCTGGGCATGCACCACCCGGGGGCCGGGGTCGGCCGGGGTCCCGTCGGCGGTCAGCCGCAGCGCGAGCCGGGCCGCGGCCGCCGATGCGGGGAGCTCGTCGGGTGGTCCGGACGGTCCCACCCCGGCCCGCTCGGGCCCGGCCACCGGGTCGTCCGCGGCGCCGATCCGGACGCCGGCACCGGAGGCGATCGCGCGCACCCGCGCGGTGGGGCCGAGCTGCCGGCGGGCCGCAGCCGCGGCCCGGGCCGCCGGCGGGGCGTCCGCGTCGATCAGCACCGCGAGATCCGCGTGGGCACTCGTCCGCCGGCGTCCGCCGCGGCCGCCGGCGGACGACCGGATCGAGCCGATCGCGGCGGCGGCGCGCTCGAGGACCATCGCATCGACCGGACTCGGCTCGCCGTCGCGTTCCAGCCAGAGCTCGCCGCCGTCGGGCGGGACCGGTGTCCATGGCCACGCCTCGTCCCGCGGCCCGGGGACGCCGGCCACCCCGCCCGGACCGATCCGCACCCGGACCTGCTGTCCGGGGTCGACGAGCGCGGCCGGGCAGGCGGCCAGGATCGCGGCCCCACGCACGATCGCCGGCAGACCGGCCCCGTGGGCGACCAGGTCATCGAAATACGCGATCACCCGCAGGGCCGCCCCGGCGGCGGGATCCAGGGCGTCCAACCGCACCGTCAGGTCGCGCATCGGCCCAGGATCTCAGCCGATCAGAGACCGAACAACCGGCGCAGCCAGGCATGCCGCGCGGCGCGCGCGTCCTGCGACACCAGTGCGTCCGGGGCCATCATGTCGAATCCGTGAAAGCCGCCCGGCCAGACATGCAGCTCGGCGCGGCCGCCGGCCTGCCAGATCCGGCTCGCGTAGGCGACATCCTCGTCCCGGAACGTCTCGGCCGAGCCCACGTCGATGAAGGCCGGCGGCAACCCGGACAGGTCGCCGGCCCGGGCCGGCGCCGCGTACGGGGACACCCGCTCGGTGCCGCGGTCCGCGCCGAGCAGGGCGCCCCAGCCGAACTCGTTGTCACCGTGGTCCCAGACGCCGAGGCCGGCCATCTGCACCGCGGACGGGGTGTCGTTGCGGTCGTCGAGCATCGGGCACAGCAGCATCTGGCCGAACAGGGTGGGACCCCCGCGGTCCCGGGCCATCAGGGCGACCCCCGCGGCCAGCCCACCACCGGCGCTGGCCCCCGCGATGACGATCCGCTCCGGATCCAGGTTGAGCTCGTCGGCGTGCGCGGCCGTCCACACCAGACCGGCGTAGCAGTCCTCGACCGGCGCCGGATGGGGCGCCTCCGGCGCGAGCCGGTACTCGACGGACACCACCGCCGCGCCGACCGTCCGGGCCAGGGTGAGCTGGTCCTCGATACCGGCGCGGTTGTCGCCCATCACCATGCCGCCGCCGTGGGTGTGGTAGATCGCCGGGGTCGGGGCGGTCGCCCCCGCCGGCCGGCAGATCAGGAGCGAGATGTCCGGTTCGCCCGCCGGGCCCGGGACCGTCCGCTCCTGCACCAGGTACTCGCCGTCCCGGGCCAGCGTGGCGTCGTCGACCGGCTCCAGCCCCGGGATGCCCGCGCGCATCACGGCGAGGGTCTGGCTCGTCAGCGGCGGCATCAGGTCCTTGATGATCCGCAGGGCGGGAGCGAGCTCGGGGTCGAACGGCACGGGCGGGCCGGCGGGCCCGGTCACCCCGGGGGACGGTGCGGCGGCGGTGGACGACGGTTCGGCGGTGAGCGTCATCGGTGACTCCATCGGTCGTGGGGTGGGCGCACTCAGCGTCGGGGGGCCGGCCCGGCCCGCGGGCCCCCAGCCGGCGGGCGCGGCCCGC
>NZ_JBMDXT010000432.1:0-3929 GCF_048594475.1 Nakamurella sp.
TGCGCTGCATCTGGAACGCCTGCCAGAGCTGGCTGCGGCGCTCCTTGGCGGCGGCGCGCTTCTCGGCCTTGGCCGCCTTCTTCGCTTCCTTCGATGGTTTCGCGGAGGAGCCGGACCCGGCGGCGTTCTTGGCCATGGGCACCAGCTTAGTGCCCCGGGTCCGGCTCGGCTGCGACGCCGACGGACGCGACTGCGGTCAGCTCACCGACGGCTGCTGCGCCTGCTCGCGCGCGGTGCGGGCTTCCGCACCCTGCCGGTAGAGGGTGCCGGCCCGGTAGGACGACCGGACCAGCGGGCCGGACATCACGCCGGCGAAGCCGATGGTCTTGGCCTCCTCGGCGAGCTCGACGAACTCCTGCGGCTTGACCCAGCGCTCCACCGGATGGTGCCGGGGAGTCGGGCGCAGGTACTGCGTGATGGTGACCAGGTCGCACCCGGCGTCGTGCATGTCCTGCAGCGCCTGGGAGATCTCCTCGCGGGTCTCGCCCATGCCCAGGATCAGGTTCGACTTGGTCACCATGCCGGCCGCGCGTCCCTGGCTGATCACGTCCAGCGACCGCTCGTACCGGAAGGCGGGGCGGATCCGCTTGAAGATCCGCGGGACCGTCTCCAGGTTGTGCGCGAACACCTCCGGCTTGGCCTCGAACACCTGGTTCAGCAGCTCGGGGTGGCCGGAGAAGTCCGGGGTGAGAATCTCCACCCCGGTCTGCGGGGCCTGGGCGTGCACCTGACGGATCGTCTCGGCGTACAGCCAGGCCCCCTCGTCCGGCAGGTCGTCCCGGGTGACGCCGGTGATCGTCGCGTACCGCAGGTCCATGCTGGCGATGGACTCGGCGACCCGGCGGGGCTCGTCCCGGTCGAGCTCACCGGGCTTGCCGGTGTCGATCAGGCAGAAGTCGCACCGCCGGGTGCACTGGTCGCCCCCGATGAGGAAGGTCGCCTCGCGGTCCTCCCAGCACTCGTAGATGTTCGGGCAGCCGGCCTCCTGGCAGACGGTGTGCAGACCCTCGCGCTTGACCAGGCTCTGCAGCTGCTCGAACTCAGGACCCGTGCGCATCCGGGTCTTGATCCACTCGGGCTTCTTCTCGATCGGCGTCGCCGCGTTCCGGACCTCCAGGCGCAGCATCTTCCGCCCCTCGGGGGCAAGTGTCACGGTGTGTCTCCCGCCTTCTTCCGAGCCGCTTCCTTGGCCGCCTCGGCCTGCTCGGCGGCTGCCTTCTTCACGGCCTCACGGGCCTTGTCCGCCTGATCCGCCAGATTCTGCGCGGTGCCGGAGGTCTTCGTCGCGGCCTTGTCGGCCGTCGCGTTGACCTTGTCCGCGGCCGCGTCGGCGGCGGAACCGGCCGCATCGGCCGCCTTGCCCGCCGCGTCGGAGACGGAATCGGCGGCGTCCTGCGCCTTGTCGGCGGCGGTGTCGGCGGCCTTGTCGGTCGCCTCCTTGGCCGCGTCCGCCGCGTCCGCGGCCTTGTCCTTGGCCGTGTCGGCCAGATCGGCGGCCTTGTCCTTGGCCGTGTCGGCGAGGTCGGCGGCCTTGTCCTTCACGGCGTCGACCGCGTCGGCGGCCTTGTCCTTGGCGGTGTCCAGGGCGTCGGCGGCCTTGTCCTTGGCGGTCGCCACGGCGTCGGAGACCTTGTCCGCGGCCTTGTCCAGCGGGCTCGCGGCCGGCTTGCTCGGCGGCGTGTACGTCGGCGCCGGTGCGTTGTCCGGCGGCGGCGTCCCGCCCGCGCGCAGCTTCTTGAAGGCGTACGCACCGCCGCCGGCGACCACGCCGATGATCAGCAGGTTGCGCACCCGGTGCGACTTGCGGCCCGACTTGGCCTCGGCCTTCGCCGCGGCCTTGTTGGCCGCCTTGCTGGCCTTGGCCGCCTGCGCGCCGGCCGCGGTCAGCGCCTGGGCCAGGGTCGCCTGGCCCTTCTCCTGGACGACCTGGGCGACGTCGGCCACCTGCGACTGGCCCTTTTTGGCCTGCTTCTTGGCCTGCTTCGTCGCCTGGGCCTGCACGACCTTGGCCTGCTGGACCGCCTTGGCCTGCGCGATCTTGGCCTGCTTGGAGGCGACCGCCGCGGCCTTCTTCGACGTCTTGCGGGCCGTTCGCCGGGCGCGGCGGCCCAGCTTGGCGGCGGTCTGCTCGAGCTGCTCGCCGGCCTTCTCGACGTAGGGCGTCGCGGCGTGCGCGGCCTCACCGGCGAGCGACGCGGCCTTGCTCGCCGCGTCGTGGGTCACGTCGGCCACCTTGTCGGCGACCAATTCCGCGATCTCCCCGGCCTTGTTGGCCAGGTCGTGCGCGGCAGACCGTCGGCTGCTCCTGCTCATCAAAAACTCCTCATCGTTGATCGGCGCCACCCGACTGAACCGGGCAGGTCGCCGAGGCGGCGAGCCCTCCGTCCGGGTTCCCCGCCCTCGCTGTCCCCACACGGCCCGACGGCGCGGGAGGCAGGCCACCGGCGTCGTCAGCTCGCGCTGATCATTGTTCCATCTTGCGGATCGGGGCGCTCCGGGCCCGGCCGGCCGGCGATCAGGAACCGACCGAACCGGTCAGCAGGGGATCCAGCCGCCAGTTCACCCCGGCCGCCGGCGGCGGCGCCGGCTCGCGTTCCTCGGGCACCGGGGTGTCGAGGGCGCCGTCGAAGCCCTGACGCAGCCGGCGCTCGACCACGTCGACGACGTCGTCCACGGTGACCGGCCGCCCCAGCTCGACGCTGAGCGAGGTGACCCCGGCATCGGTGATGCCGCAGGGGACGATCCGGTCGAACCAGGTCAGGTCGGGATCGCAGTTCAGGGCGAAGCCGTGCACCGTCACGTTCCGGGCGACCCGGACCCCGATCGCGGCCACCTTGCGGTCCGGGCGGGCACCGTCGGCCGGCAGCCAGACGCCGCTGCGCCCGGCCACCCGGATCGTCTCCAGGCCGAGGTCCGTGCAGGCGCTGACCAGGATGTGCTCCAGCAGCCGGATGTAGGCGACCAGATCGACCGGGGTGGCGAGCTTGACGATCGGGTAGCCGACCAGCTGTCCGGGCCCGTGCCAGGTGATCCGGCCGCCCCGGTCGACGTCGACCACCGGGGTGCCGTCGTCGGGGCGGTCGGCGGGCCGGGTGCGCTTGCCGGCCGTATAGACGGGAGGGTGCTCGAGCAGCAGGATCGTGTCGCCGCCGGTGCCGGCCACCCGATCGGCGGCCAGGTCCCGCTGCCGCTGCCACGCCTGCTCGTAGTCGACCGTGCCGCACCGCTCGATGCGGACCGGGTCCGTGTCCTCACGCATGAGGTGACGGTACGCCGCAGCGGGTTGCGGCCGCATCGCGCCGCTCTGACCTGCACATTGTGGACAACTCGGAGGGGAGGGGGGTGCGGCGCCTAGCGTGACCGCATGGGATTCGCGATGGCCGGGTACCGGGCGGTCGACCACGTCGGCGGCGGTCGTCCCGGGCCGTCCGGACTCCGGGCCTCGCCCTTCTGGCGGGCCGAGGACGCCCGCACGCTCGAGGACGTCGCGCTCACCGTCCTGCCGGTCGAGGCGGTCGACATCGTGCGGGAGGCGGTCGGAGCGGCGGGGGCCGCCCGGCACCCGCACCTGCTGCCGGTCGCCGACGTCGTCGAGGACGGCACCCGGCTGGCCCTGGTCGCGCCGTGGCCGCGGGGTGGCCGCCTGGCCGAGCTGGTGCGCCGCCGCGGGGTGCTCACGGCGGGTGAGACGGTCACGGTGCTGCTGCCGGTCGCCGCCGCGCTGGCCGCCGTGCACGCCCAGGGTCTGCGGCACGGCTGGGTGTGTCCGGAGTCGATCTGGTTGGACACCCGCGGCCGCCCGTTGCTGGGACCCGCCGCGATCGGGCCGGTGGTCGCCGTCGTGGCCGGGCCGGCCGCCCTCGGCTGCGCCGACGTCGCCCCGGAGGTCGTCCGGTCGAGCCGGTCCGGGCCCCCCGGGCCGGCGGCCC
>NZ_JBMDXT010000433.1:0-4148 GCF_048594475.1 Nakamurella sp.
ACCACCGCGACCCTCATGCCGGCCCCCGTCGGCCCGGGGGCACCGGCCGCGCGGGCGCGTCCGGGCGCGACCACCCGCCGGTCCGGTCCAGCCACTGCTCGAACGTCTCGCTTCCCCGCGGTCCGGGCCCGGCGGGCACCAGTGCGCCGTCCGCGGCGGCCCGGCCGGCCGCGCCCACCGCGGGCAGCGGCAGCACCGCGCGGCGGACGCCCCGCGCTCGGACGACCGCTCGCACCAGGTCGACCATCCTCCGGTCCTGCGGCCCGCCCATCTCCGGAGCGCGGCCCTGCGCCGGCCCGGCGGCCAGCTCCAGCAGGTGCCCGGCGACCTCGCGCGCGGCGACCGGCCGGCTCGTCATGTTCGGCACGACCGCCAGCGGGCCGGGCAACAGGTCGAGGAGCTGACCCGCGAACTCGTGGAACTGCGTCGCCCGCAGGATCGTCCACGGAACCTCACCACGGGTGACCACCTCTTCCTGCCGCAGCTTGCCGGCGTAGTACCCGGTGTCGACCCGATCGATGCCGACGATCGACAACGTCACGTGGTGCCGGACGCCGGCGTGCCGCTCGGCACGCAGCAGGGTGTCGGTGGCGGTGCCGAAGAATTCCACCGCCCGGCGGCGCCGTTGGGTGCCGATGTTGACGACGTCGATCACGGCGTCGACGCCGTCCAGCGCCTCCGCCAGCCCGGCGCCGGTCGTCAGGTCCACGCCGGTCGACCGGGCCAGCACGACCGGTTCGAGGCCGGCGGCGCGGGCCGCCGGCACCACGAGCCGTCCGATCAGGCCGGTTCCACCGGCGACGGCAAGTCGGTTGTTCATGTCAGCTCCCGAACGTTCAGTGGTCCTCGTCGGGCATGGGACACCGGCCGGCCGGTCACTGTGACACCGGCCGCAGGACACGGGGATCCGGGCGCTCGGACCCCGCGACACCCAGCGAGCGCAGCGTGTCCCGGACGCCCTGCGCGTACGGCGTCGGGTCGAGGTCGAACGCGGCGGCCGCGGCCGTCCCATCGACGACGAAGGGCTGCTCGAACTGGTACAGCAGGTCGGCCGCCTGCCGGGCCAGCGGGACCACCGTGCCCAGCAGCCGGAGCTGCCGGCCGGTGATCGCGGTGACCGCGGGCCGCCGGCCGGCCAGGCCGGCGGCCAGCGCGACCAGCTCGCGTCCGGTGACGGCGCCGGGGTGCGGCACGTGCCAGACCCGGCCGGCGGATCGGTCGAACCGGCCGGCCGCAGCGATCGTCCGGGCGAAGTCGTCGACGTAGGTCGGGGTGATCGGCAGGTCGGGGCGGCCGAACCAGTGGGCGGTCCGGCCGCGCGCGACCGCGCCGAAGACGTTCCCGGCGATCATCGAGCGGACGCCGGGCCCGTACAGCTCACCGGCGCGGACGACGGACAACCGGATGCGACCCGCCGCCGCGGCGTGCTCGAGCCGCTGCGCCAGCCAGGCGCGCAGCACGCCGGCCGCGCTCACCGGCCGGTACGGCAGGTCGGGCGTCATCGGGCCGGCGACCCGGCCGTACATCCAGGTGTCGTCCGCGTAGACCACGCGGGCGCCGGTCGCCTCGCCCGCCCCGATGACCGCATCGGTCAGCGGGGGGAAGTCGCGGCGCCACCGGGGCAGCGGCGGCATCGCGCAGTGGTGCAGGGCGGCGGCCCCGGCCGCGGCGGCGGCCAGCGCCACCGGGTCGGCGGCGTCGGCCGCGACCGGCTCCGCGCCGCCCTCGCCCACCGCACGGCCGTCCCGGGTGACCGCCCTGACCCGGCACCCGGCCGCCAGCAGGTGCCGGACCACCAGCCGGCCGGTGACCCCGGCCGCCCCGACCACGACGTGCACTTCCCGCTCGGCCATCCCCGCACCGGACCCTTCCGCTACATCTGTAGCACTACATCTGTCGCGGGTTACGCTACACCTGTCGCGACCGTCGTCAAGAAGGAATTCCGATGCCCGTCACCACCGACCGCCCGGTCCTGCTGGCCGACGCCGCCATCGGGCTGATCGCCGGCCGCGGCATGCGGTCGCTGACCCATCGCGCGGTTGACGCCGCCGCCGGGGTCCCCACCGGGACGACCTCGTACCACTTCCGGACGCGACGCGACCTGCTCCGGGGCGTCCTGGTGCGCATCGCGCAGATCAATGCCGACCGTCTCGCGCGGCTGCCCGGCCCGCCGACGGACGCGGCCGGCGCACCGGCCACCGGGGCCGGCCGGCTGGCCGAGGCCGACCGGCTGGCCGACCGGATCGCGGTGTTCGTCGACGGGCAGCTGGCCGAGCACCGGGCCCGCACGCTGGCCCGGATGGCCTGCGAGATCGAGGTCGCCTCGGACCCGGACCTGCGCGAGATCCTGCACGCCGGCGGCATCTTCCGGGCGATGGCGATCGGCGCGGTCACCCGGCTCGGCGCGGCCGACCCGCCGCGCGCCGCCGACGGGCTGATCGCACTGCTCGACGGCCTGCAGTACGACCGGCTGGTCGGGGTCGGCTCGCTGACCGCCGCCCCGGCCGGCACCGACGGCTCGCGGGACGAGATCAGCGCGGTGGTGCGGACGTACCTGACCGGCCTCGTCCGGCCGAGCTGACCCGCGGACGCCACCGCCCGACCAGCACGACGGCCAGGGCCAGCGTCGCCAGGTCGCCGCCGTAGTACATCAGCTCGGCCGCCCCGCGACGCTGCCCCGCCGGCACCGGGAGGTCGGTGAACTGGCCGGCGTAGAGCATCTGCGACAGGATCGCGTGCCCGGCGACGGCCACGCCGAGCACGACCAGGCGGGCCGGGACCGATGGCCGGTGCGGCGCGGGATCGGGACCGGCGACGACCCAGGCGAACAGGTAGCCGGCCAGCAGGAAATGAAGGTGGACCGCGGCATGCACGGTCCCGTCCGCCGCGGCGACCCGGTAGAGCGCGCTGAAGTAGAGCACGGCCGGACCGCCCAGCGTGAGCGCCAGCGCGGTCACCGGGTGGGTCAGCAGCCGGACCGGGCGGCGGTGCAGCAGACGCCCGAGCCGGCGGCCCCCGGCCGCCGGCAGCGTGCGGAGGAGCAGCGTCATGGGCGCGGCGAGCACCAGCAGCGTCGGGGCCACCATGCCGACGGTCAGGTGCTGCAGCATGTGCCCGCGGAAGTCCCCGACCGGGAACGGGCCCACCGGCCGGAGCACGGCCGCGGCGAGCAGGCCGACTCCCGCCAGCAGGCAGCCGACCCGGGCGGCCGGCCAGCCGAGGGCCTCCCGGCGCCGGCGGACGGCCAGCACGAGATAGCCCGCGGCGCCGCCGGCCAGCACCACCAGCGGCAGCGCGGTACCGATCATCCCGACGGATCCCGCCGGCGACCCGTGGGCCAGCGACCCGACCGGGGATCCGCCGGTCACCGGCCCGTCCGGTCGCCGGCGCACAGATCCAGTGGCGCGGCGGTCCGGTGCAGCAGCCATCCGCCGGCGACCAGCAGTGCACCCAGACCGAGGAAGCCGACGTCCCAGGCGGTCTGGTGCTCGCCGCTGCGGACGTGGTGGATGCCCAGCAGGTGATGGTCGATGACCCCCTCGACCAGGTTGAACAGGCCCCAGCCGGCCACGATGCAGCCCCACAGGGCGCGCGAGGTCCAGATCCGGCCCCGGGACCCGGTGATGCGGGCGTACAGCAGGGCCAGACCGAGCAGGATCGAGAGCCAGGTGACGACGTGGAAGAGCCCGTCCCACAGGGTGTTCATCTGCAGCCCGTGGACCGTATCCACCGGGTAGGGCGCGATCCCGACGGAGTCGCTGCCGGTGCTGCTGAGCATGTGGTGCCACTGCAGGATCTGGTGCAGCAGGATCCCGTCGACGAACCCGCCCAGCCCCACACCGAGAACGATGCCGGGAAGGACGATCCCGCGCCGCGTGGCGGCGGGCGTGGGCCGGGCGGAGGTCTTGGCCATCGGGAGTTCTCCTGTCCGATCGGAAATGTCGATCAGGAGAAGTACCCGGTTGGCGCTACTTCTTGGCGTCCTTGCCGGCGGCCGGCGAGGAATCGGTGGACAGCGCGGCGATGAAGGCCTCCTGGGGCACCTCGACCCGGCCGACCATCTTCATCCGCTTCTTGCCCTCCTTCTGCTTCTCCAGCAGCTTGCGCTTGCGGGTGATGTCGCCGCCGTAGCACTTGGCCAGCACGTC
>NZ_JBMDXT010000434.1:0-1879 GCF_048594475.1 Nakamurella sp.
GGCATCGCCGTCGTGTTCATCTCGCACTCGATGCCGCACGTGCTCCAGGTCTCGGACCGGGTGCAGGTGCTGCGGTTGGGCCGGCGCATCGCCACCTTCCGCGCCGACCAGACCCACGTGGAAGAACTCGTCGGCGCCATGACCGGCGCTCTGGACCAGAAGGACGCGGCATGAGCTCCGTCAAGAACTCTCCGAGCACCTCAGCGGCCAAGCCGGCCGTCGACCTGGGCGAGGACAACGGTCCGTTGCTCGCCCGCATCTTCAAGCTGCAGTCCGTGTGGATCCTGTGCGTGCTGATCGCCATCTGCCTGATCTTCTCGCTGGCCGCCGGCAGCAAGTTCTTCGCCTGGTCCAACATCGCGACCATCACCCAGAACGTCTCCATCTGGGCCGTTCTGGGCGTCGGGATGACGTTCGTCATCATCACATCGGGCATCGACCTGTCGATCGGCTCGGTCCTGGTCTTCTCCTCGGTCGTGTCGGCCAAGGTCATGGAGGCGATGGGGGGCGAGGGGGTCGGCGTGGCGCTGGCCGGCGTCGTCGCGGCCGTGCTCAGCGGCGTCGCCTGGGGCATCATCAACGGCGTCCTGATCGCCAAGTCGAAGATCCCGCCGCTGATCGTCACCCTGGGCACGCTGTCCATCGCGCTGGGCCTGGCCCAGATCATCACCGGCGGCCTGGACATCCGCGCCGTGCCCGACTCCCTCACCGACACCATCGGCTACGGGCGCTTCCTCGGGATCCCGATGCTCACCATCATCGCGCTGATCGTGCTGGTGATCGGCGGCGTCGTGCTGCACAAGACCCGGTTCGGCCGCTACACGTACGCCGTCGGCTCCAACGAGGAGGCCGCCCGCCGGGTCGGCGTCAAGGTGAGCCGGCACCTGATCAAGGTCTACGGGATGACGGGCATGCTGGCCGGTTTCGCCGGTCTGCTGTCGCTGGCCCAGTACAGCACCACCACCATCGCCGGCCAGTCGCTCACCAACCTGAACGTCATCGCCGCGGTCGTCATCGGCGGCACCTCGATCTTCGGCGGCGAGGGCTCCATCTTCGGCACCGTCGTCGGCCTGTTCATCCCCGCGGTGCTGCTGTCCGGCTTCACCATCCTCGGCGTCACCCCCTACTGGCAGACCGTCGCCGTCGGCACCGTGCTGATCGCCGCCGTCTACGTCGACCAGTCCCGGCGGGCCGCCGCCTCCCGGGGAGCCAAGTCCTCCCGGCGCAGGTCCAAGCCGGCCGCGCCGGCACCGGCCGGCCCGCCGGCCACCACCCCGGCCCCGACGGCCGCCAAGGCCTAGCTCTGACCCAGATCTGACCCATATCGGGCCCGGCGCTGCCGGACCGCGCGCTCCAACGCCACACCCGTCCGTCCCCGCTCCACCCCGTCCGCCGTGCCCGCGCAGCGACGCACGGTCCCTTCCCCCACCCCACGTCCCGGGTTCTCCCGCCGTGAAAGGAAAGCAATGAAGCGTTCCAAGGTCCTCACGTCCGCCGCGGTCGGCACCTTCGCCGTCATGCTCGCGGTGACCGGATGCTCGTCCTCCAAGACCGAGTCGAGCGCCGGCACCTCGGCCGGCTCGGCGGCCGCCACGGCGAGCGCCGTGACCGGCTCGGTGGCCGCGCCGACCAAGGCCGGCAAGGACTACAACGTCGCCTTCATCCAGGGTGTGGCCGGCGACGAGTTCTACATCACCATGCAGTGCGGGATCGAGGCCGAGGCGGCCAAGCTCGGTGTCACCGTGAACACCCAGGGCGCGCAGAAGTTCGACCCGACCCTGCAGACCCCGATCCTGGATTCGGTCGTGGCCAGCAAGCCCGACGCCATCCTGATCGCGCCGACCGACGTCACCGCCATGCAGAAGCCGCTGGAGAACGC
>NZ_JBMDXT010000435.1:0-10811 GCF_048594475.1 Nakamurella sp.
CCGACCGCCGGCGTCGCGCAGAGCGACCTGCTGGCCGCCGGGGTGATCCGTGCGGCCACCGATCTGGGACTGTCCGTGCCGGGCGACCTGTCGGTCATCGGCTGCGACGGCATCGCGCTGGACCGGGTCATCCCCCAGGACCTCACGACGATGGTCCAGCCCGCCGCCGACGAGGGTCGCGCCGCCGGCCGGGCCGTTCTCGACCTGCTGGAGGGCGGCGCCCCGGCGTCGGTCCGCTTCAGCTGCCGCTTCCACCGCGGCGCCACCACCGCCCCGCCCCGCTGACCGCCCGGCCCGCCGACCGCCCGGCCCCGCCGACCGCGCCGCCGCACCCCGGCCCCCGGCCCCGGCCCCGCACCCCCCCGGCATCGTGTTGATCATGGGAAGAGTGCGGTTATGCCGGCGGCATAACAGCACTCTTCCCATGATCAACACCGATAAGGGCAGCCGGGACCCGTCGATGTCCGCCCCGCCCGCTCAGCCCAGGGCGGCGCGGACCTCGTCGATCGTGCGGGCCGCCGCGGCCCGGAGCTTGTCCACCGAGGGCCCGGCCCCGAGGACCTGGCGTGACGTGCTGGGCAGCAGCGCGCCGTGGGCGTCGGCGAAGATCGTCCGCAGGTCCTCGGCGGTGGCGCCCTGGGCGCCGAGGCCGGGAGCGAGCATCGGCCCGTTGACCGAGGACAGGTCGACCCCGGTCCGGCCGATGGTCGCGCCGACCACGAGCCCGATGGATCCGATCGGGTCGTCGCCGGCGTTGAGCGCGCCGACCTGGTCGATGATCGACTGGGCGACGGTCTTCTCGTCCTCCCCGAGCGCGTGCTGCACCTGCTGGCCCTCGGGATTGGAGGTCAGCGCGAGCACGAACAGCCCGCGCCCCTCGGCGAGGGCGACGTCCACCGTCGGCAGCAGCGAGCCGAACCCCAGGTAGGGCGACACGGTGAGAGCGTCGGCGGCCAGCGGCGCCTCGTGGGTCAGGTAGGCCGCGGCGTAGGCGGCCATCGTCGAGCCGATGTCACCGCGTTTGCCGTCCAGGATGCTCAACGCGCCGGCCTCGCGGGTCGCCGTCAGCACCTCCTCCAGGACGGCGATCCCGGCCGCCCCGTGCGCCTCGAAGAACGCCGACTGCGGCTTGAGCACCGCCACCATCGGGCCGAGCGCCTCGACCACCGTCATCGCGAACCGCTCCAGGCCGCCGGCGTCGTCGGGCAGGTCCCAGGCCTTGAGCAGGCCGGGATGCGGATCGATGCCCACGCACAACGGCCCGCGGGACTCGATGGCCGCGACCAGGCGGTGGCCGAACGGCTCGGTGATCGTCATGCCGGCGATCTTCTCATCGCCATCTCACTCGCGCGCCTCCCCCGCCCGGATCACCCCCCGGGCGGCTCATCGGACTGCCCGCCGGCCCGCCCCCCGGACCGCGCGGCCAGGAAGCCGATCGTCTCGGCGATCTGCTCCCGGGTGCCGAACGGCACCGCCAGGAATTCGGTGACGCCGGCGGCCGCGAGGCGGTCCAGGCCGGCGACCAGCGCCGCCTCGTCGCCCACGACGGCCAGATCGGCGGGACCGTCCGCGCCCTCCCGGTCGAGCATCGCGCGGTAGTTGGGCAGCTGCCCGTACATGGCGAACTGCCGGGCGGCCCGCTCCCGCGCGGCCGCCGGGTCGGCGGTCAGGCAGATCGGCAGGCCGGCCACCACCCGCGGGGCGGGCCGGCCGGCCTCGGCGGCCGCCTGCACCAGCACCGGAACGGTGTGGCCGGCCAGCGTTTCCGGTCCGGTCATCCAGGTGACGGTGCCGTCGGCCAGCCGCCCGGCCAGGCGCAGCATCACCGGGCCGAGCGCGGCGACCAGCACGGACGGCGGGCTCGACCCGGGGACGGTCAGCCGGGCGTTGACCCGAAGGGTCTCACCGGTGACGTCGACCCGGTCGCCGCGGAGCAGTCCGCCGAGCACCGTCAGGTACTCGCGCATGTGCCGGGCGGGCCGGGTGTAGTCCAGGCCGAACATGTCCTCGACGACCTCCCGGTGGCTGGGCCCGACGCCGAGCGTGAGCCGGCTCCCGGTCAGCGCCTGCACCGTCATCGCCTGCGCGGCCAGGGCGGTGGGATGGCGAGGGTAGGTGGGCACCACCGCGGTCCCGAACTCGATGCCGGGCGTCTGCGCCCCGGCGACCGCGATCATGGTCAGCGCGTCGGCGCCGAAGATCTGGGCCAGCCAGACCTGGCGCACCCCCTGCTCGGCGAGCGCCCGGATCTGCGCGATCTGGCTCTCCGGCGAGCTGCCCCGGCCGGCGATGTCCCCGACCCCGATGCCGATCCTCATGACCGGCGACGCTAGCCCAGCCCGCCGGACCGCGCCCGGGCCGGCGGGTCAGGCCGCCCCGCCGCCGGCTCGACGCGCGGCGATGGCCTTGTTCAGCGACGTGATCAACGGCGGGCCGCCGAAGATGAACCCGGTGTACAGCTGCAGCAGGCTGGCCCCGGCGTCGAGCATCCGCAGGCCGTCGTCGGCGCTGGAGATGCCGCCGACGCCGATCACCGGCAGGTCGCAGTGCGCGGTCACGAACCGGACCACCTCCAGGGCCCGCGGGAACAGCGGCCGGCCGGACAGTCCCCCGGTCTCGTCCGCCTTCGCCTGCTCGGCCGGCGCGATGCCGGGCCGGGCCAGCGTGGTGTTGGTCGCGATCAGGCCGGCGATGCCGCGGTCGACGCACACCTCCAGCAGGTCGCCGATCGCCTGGTCGGTCAGGTCCGGCGCGATCTTCACCAGCACGGGCACCGGCCCGCGCCGACGCTGCCCGCCGGACTGCGCCGACCAGGCCAGCGACCCGGCCTCGGCCGTCATGGCGGCCAGCAGCTCGTCCAGCGGGGCCCGGTCCTGCAGGCTGCGCAGCCCCGGGGTGTTGGGGCTGGACACGTTGATCGCGATGTAGTCCGCGTACCCGTGCACGGCGCGCAGGGACGTCAGGTAGTCGCCGACCGCCTCGTCGACCGGGGTGACCTTGGACTTGCCCAGCGAGATGCCCAGAGGGACCCCGATCGGGCCGGTCGTGGCCAGCCGGGCGGCCAACGCCCCCGCGCCGGAGTTGTTGAACCCCATGCGGTTGACGATCGCCTCCGACGCCGGCAGCCGGAACAGCCGCGGCGTCGGGTTGCCCGGCTGGGCGTGCGCCGTCACCGTGCCCGCCTCGACGTGGCCGAAACCCAGCGCCGGCCACGCCTTCAGCGCGACGCCGTCCTTGTCCATGCCGGCGGCCAGCCCGACCACGGACGGGAAGTCGACGCCGAACACCGTGCGCGGGCTGGGGTGCCGGGCGAGCACCCCGGCCACCGCGCGCCGGGCCAGGGCCGACCGGGACAGCATCCGCAGCCCGGACATCGTCCGGTGGTGCACGGCCTCCGGGTCACCCTTGGCCATCCGGAACAGCACCGGCCGGACCGCCCGGCGGTAGGCCGTGGCCCCGATCGTCATCGCGTCCCCCCGATCGACGGCACGGTCAGCCGACCGTCTCGCGGCCGGCCCGCAACCGGCTCTGCAGCGCCTGCAGCGGCGCGACCCCGACGTCGGACCGGTTGAGGGCCTCGATGCCCTGGATCGCCGCGGCCGCGCCGGCGACCGTGGTGATGCAAGGGATGTCGGCGGCCACCGCGGCCGTGCGGATCTCGTACCCGTCGACCCGCGGCCCGGACTGCCCGTACGGGGTGTTGATGATCAGGTCGATCTTGCCGGCCCGGATCTGCTCGACGACGGTGCCCTCGCCGGACCCGTTGCCCTCGAAGTACTTGGCCACCACCTCGACGTCCATGCCGTTGCGCTGAAGCATCTCGGCCGTGCCCTCGGTGGCCACGATCTTGAACCCGAGATCGGCCAGCCGCTTCACCGGGAACACCATGGAGCGCTTGTCGGCGTTGGCGACCGAGACGAACACGGTGCCCTTGGTCGGCAGCGAGCCGTAGGCGGCGGTCTGCGACTTGGCGAAGGCCGGGCCGAAACTGGTGTCCACGCCCATCACCTCACCCGTCGAACGCATCTCGGGCCCGAGCAGCGAGTCGACCCCGCTGCCGTCGGCCCGCCGGAACCGGTGGAACGGCAGCACCGCCTCCTTGACCGCGACCGGCGCCCCCGCCGGCAGCGTCCCGCCGTCGCCGGTGGCCGGCAGCATGCCCTCGGCCCGCAGCTGCGCGATGGTGGCCCCCAGCATGATCCGGGACGCCGCCATGGCCAGCGGCACCGCCGTCGCCTTGGACGAGAACGGCACCGTCCGCGACGCTCTCGGGTTGGCCTCGAGGACGTACAGGACCTCGTCCTTGAGCGCGTACTGCACGTTGAGCAGGCCGCGGACGCCGACCCCCAGCGCGATGGCCTCGGTCTGCGCCCGGACCTTGGCGATGTCGCTGCGGCCCAGGGTGATCGGCGGCAGCACGCAGGCCGAGTCGCCGGAGTGGATGCCGGCCTCCTCGATGTGCTCCATCACGCCGCCCAGGTAGACCTCGGTGCCGTCGCACAGGGCGTCGACGTCGATCTCGATGGCGTCGTCCAGGAACTTGTCCACCATCACCGGCCGGTCGGCCGAGACCTCGGTGGCCCGGGAGATGTAGTCGGCCAGCGATGGTTCGTCGTAGACGATCTCCATACCGCGGCCGCCGAGCACGTAGGACGGCCGGACCAGCACCGGGTACCCGATCGCCGAGGCCACCGACTGCGCCTCCGGGAACGAGACGGCCATGCCGTAGGCGGGGGCCGGCAGGCCGGCCTCCCGCAGCAGCGACCCGAACCGGTCGCGGTCCTCGGCCAGGTCGATCGCGTCCGGCGAGGTGCCCAGGATCGGCACGCCGGCGTCCTGCAGTTCCTGCGCCAGCTTGAGCGGGGTCTGGCCACCCAGCGTCGGGATGATCCCGGCCACGGTGCCGGACTGCTGCTCGGCGTGGATGACCTCCAGCACGTCCTCGACGGTCAGCGGTTCGAAGTACAGCCGGTCGCTGGTGTCGTAGTCGGTCGACACCGTCTCGGGATTGCAGTTGACCATGACGGTCTCGTAACCGGCCGCGCGCAGCGCGAGCGCCGCGTGCACGCAGGAGTAGTCGAACTCGATGCCCTGGCCGATCCGGTTCGGGCCGGAGCCCAGGATGATCACCTTCGGCCGCTCGGTCTGCGGCGCCACCTCGGATTCCGCTGCCGGGTCCGTCTCGTAGGCCGAGTAGTGGTACGGCGTGCTGGCCGCGAACTCGGCCGCGCAGGTGTCGACCGTCTTGTAGACCGGACGGATGCCGTTGGCCCACCGCCATTCCCGGACCGCCTGCTCGCCGCCGAGATCGGGCCGGAGCTGGGCGATCTGGCGGTCGGACAGGCCGTACCGCTTGGCCCGCCGGACCAGCTCGGGGGTGAGCTCGGTGGCGTCCCGCAGCTGCCCGCCGATCGTCCGGACCAGCTCGATCTGGTCCAGGAACCACGGGTCGATCTTCGTCGCCTCGTGCACCTGCTCGACGGTGGCGCCCCGTTCCAGGGCCTGCATGACGCCGTAGATCCGGCCGTCCTGCGGCGTCCGCAGCCGGTCCAGCAGCGCGGGTAGGTCGTTCTCGGCCGGCGCCGGGTCGGTCCAGAAACCGCCCGCCTTGGTCTCCATCGACCGCATGGCCTTGCCCAGGGACTCGGCGAAGGACCGGCCGATGGCCATCGCCTCGCCGACCGGCTTCATCGTCGTGGTCAGCGTCGGGTCGGCCCCGGGGAACTTCTCGAACGCGAACCGCGGGATCTTGGTGACGACGTAGTCCAGCGTCGGCTCGAACGCGGCCGGGGTGGCCCGGGTGATGTCGTTGGCGATCTCGTCCAGCGTGTAGCCGATGGCGAGCTTGGCCGCGATCTTGGCGATCGGGAAGCCGGTCGCCTTGGAGGCCAGTGCCGACGAGCGGGACACGCGGGGGTTCATCTCGATGACGATGATCCGGCCGTTGCTCGGGTGGACCGCGAACTGGATGTTGCAGCCGCCGGTGGCCACGCCGACCTCGCGCAGGATGGCCAGGCCCAGGTCCCGCATCCGCTGGTACTCGCGGTCGGTCAGCGTCATCGACGGCGCGACGGTGATCGAGTCGCCGGTGTGCACGCCCATCGGGTCCAGGTTCTCGATGGAGCAGACGACGACGGCGTTGTCGTTGCCGTCCCGCATCAGCTCCAGCTCGAACTCCTTCCAGCCGAGCACGCTCTCCTCGATCAGCACCGAGGCGTGCACGTTCTGGTTGCCGTCGCCGGGGCCGAAGGAGGCCTGCGAGGCGGCCAGGCCACCGCCCGCGATCCGCTCGAGATCCTCTTCGGTGTAGGCCATGCCGGAGCCCAGCCCGCCCATGGTGAAGGACGGCCGGACGACCACGGGCAGGCCGAGATCGGCCACCGCGGCGCGGACCTCGTCCATCGTGTGGCACACGGCCGAGCGCGGCACGTCCCCGCCGACCGAGCGCACGACGTCCTTGAAGATCTGCCGGTCCTCGCCCCGGTTGATGGCCGGGATGTCCGCCCCGATCAGTTCGACGCCGTACTTCTCCAGCACACCGCGCTCGTCCAGGGCGATCGCCGTGTTCAGCGCGGTCTGCCCGCCGAGGGTGGCCAGCACGGCGTCGATCCGGTGCCCGCGGGCGGCCTGGTCGGCGAGCAGCTTCTCGACGAACTCGGCGTTGATCGGCTCGACGTACGTGGCGTCGGCGAACTCCGGGTCGGTCATGATCGTCGCCGGGTTGGAGTTGATCAGCGAGACCCGGATGCCCTCGTCCCGCAGCACGCGGCAGGCCTGGGTTCCGGAGTAGTCGAACTCGCAGGCCTGGCCGATGACGATCGGGCCGGAGCCGATGACCAGGACGTGATTGATGTCGGTACGGCGAGGCATCAGGCGGAAACCTTCCCACTGGCAGTCCGTCCGGTGGCCATCAGGTCGACGAACCGGTCGAACAGGTATGCGGCGTCGTGCGGTCCGGCGGCCGCCTCGGGGTGGAACTGCACCGAGAACGCTTGCCGGTCAAGGCATTCCAACCCCTCGACGACCCCGTCGTTGAGGCAGCTGAAGGCGACCTGGGCGCGGCCGAACTCGGTGTCGACGACCTCGCCGATCGGCGCGTCGACGGCGAAGCCGTGATTGTGCGAGCTGACCAGCACCCGGCCGGTCGCGTGGTCGCGCACCGGCTGGTTGATCCCGCGGTGGCCGAACTTGAGCTTGTAGGTGCCGAAGCCCAGCGCCCGGCCGAGCACCTGGTTGCCGAAGCAGATGCCGAACAGCGGGATCCGCGCCGCGAGGACGTCCTTGGTCAGCTGCACCATGGCGTCGGCGGTGGCCGGGTCGCCCGGCCCGTTGGACAGGAACACCCCGTCCACGCCGAGCGCGGTGATCTGCTCGACGGTCGTGGTCGCCGGCAGGACGTGGGTCCGGATCCCGCGGGCGGCCAGCATTCTCGGCGTGTTCGCCTTGATACCCAGGTCGATCGCGGCGACCGTGAACCGCTCCACGCCGTCGGCCGGCACGACGTAGCCGTCGGCCGTGGTGACCTCACCGGTCAGGTCGGCCCCGGCCATCGACGGCTGCGCCCGCACCTGGGCCACCAGGTCGGCCAGATCGGCACCCGGCCCGCCCGCGGCGGCCCCGGAGAAGATGCCGCAGCGCATGGACCCGGACGTGCGCAGGCGTCGGGTCAGCGCCCGGGTGTCGACCCCGGCGATCCCGACGATGCCCTGGCGCGCCATCTCCTCCGGCAGGGTCGCGGTGGCCCGCCAGTTCGACGGCCGCGGCGACAGGTCGCGCACCACGAACCCGGCCACCCAGATCGCGTCCGACTCGTCGTCCGACACCCCGTAGCGGGCCCCGCCGTCCGAACCGCCGTCGGCCCCGCCGTCCGAACCGGCGTCGGCCCCGCGGCCGGCGACCCATCCGGTGTTGCCGATCTGCGGCGCGGTGGCCACCACCACCTGGCGGCGGTAGGACGGATCGGTCAGCGTCTCCTGGTAGCCGGTCATCCCGGTGGCGAAGACCGCCTCCCCGAACGTCGTCCCGGTCGCGCCGAAACCCTCCCCGTGAAAGGCGGTTCCGTCTTCCAGTACCAGCACGGCCGGCGTCATGCGCTTGCCTCCTTGTTCTTGGCTTGGTTCCCGCCCTGATCGCCGCCCTGATCGCCGCCCTGGTCGCCGCTCCGGCGCCCGTCCAGCAGCCCGGCGGCGGCGGCCACGAACTGCGCCTGCTCGTCGCGGTCGTCGGCCCGGATGCCGCTGTCCAGCTCGGTCCCGCCGAGCCGCCAGCGGATGATGAGAATGCCGTCGGCCTGGCCCATCACCTTGCCGGCGATGCCCGGCGCGGTGGTCACCTCGACCAGGTCGGCCACCGGCACGAAGATCGGGTCGGCGCCCTCCCGGTCGATCAGCACACCGTCCTCGCTCAGCCGGACGATCGCCGTCGCCCGGACGCCCAGACCCTGGGCGACGATGCGGTCCTGCCAGTTCCGGGCGGTGGTGCTGGACACGTAGAGACCCTTGAGCGCGGGGGTGACGACGTCCCCCGGCGTGACCGGCACGGCCGGCAGCGGGGCCAGTCCGCCCTGCCGGTTGCCGCGGTGCCGCCAGCCCACCCACAGCCCCCAGGCCGCGAGCAGGCAGATCAGCACCAGGGCGAGCACCCACAGCGTCCGTTCCACGTCAGACCCCCCGCCCGGCCTCGGCGGGGGCCCGGTCGACCACCGCGCCGGCGGCGGCGGTGCACCGGCCCCGCAGGTAGGTGGCGACCACCCGGCCGGGCAGTTCCATCCCCTCGAAGGGGGTGTTGCGCGACAGCGAGGCGAACTCCGCGCCGCGCACCGTCCAGCGCGCCTCCGGGTCGACCAGCACCAGGTTGGCCGGCTCGCCGGCGGCGATCGGCCGCCCCTGACCGGTCAGCCCGCCGATGCGGGCGGGCGCCTCGGACATCACCCGGGCGACCCCGCGCCAGTCCAGCAGGCCGGTCCGGACCATCGTCGCGATGACCACGGACAGCGCGGTCTGCAGCCCGAGCATGCCGGGACTGGCGTTGTCCCACTCGGTCTCCTTGTCCTGGCTGGCGTGCGGGGCGTGGTCGGTGGCCACGATGTCGATCACCCCGCCGGCCAGCGCCTGCCGCAGCACCTCGATGTCGGCCCGCGTCCGCAGCGGCGGGTTGACCTTGAACACCGGGTCGTAGCCCTCGGCCCGCTCGTCGGTGAGCAGCAGGTGGTGCGGCGTCACCTCGGCGGTGACGTCGGTGCCGCGGCGCTTGGCCGCGGCGACGACCTCGACCGACCCGGCGGTGGACAGGTGGCACACGTGCAGCCGCGAACCGACGTGCTCGGCCAGCAGCGCGTCGCGCGCGATGATCGCCTCCTCGGCGACGGCCGGCCAGCCGGTCAGCCCCAGGCGGGCGGACACCTCACCCTCGTGCATCTGCGCGCCCTGGGTCAGCCGCGGTTCCTGCGCGTGCTGGGCGATGACCCCGCCGAACGCCTTGACGTACTCCAGCGCCCGCCGCATGAGCAACGGGTCGGAGACGCAGTCGCCGTCGTCGGAGAACACCCGCACCTGGGCGGCCGAGGTGGCCATGGCGGCCAGCTCGGCCAGCCGCTCGCCCTTGCGGCCGACGGTCACAGCGCCGATCGGGTGGACGTCGACCAGCCCGGCCTGCTCACCCAGCCGGTACACCTGCTCGACGACGCCGGCGGTGTCCGCCGTGGGGTCGGTGTTCGGCATCGCGAAGACCGCGGTGTACCCGCCCAGGGCTGCGGCCGCCGAACCGGTGTGCACCGTCTCGGCGTCCTCCCGACCCGGCTCGCGCAGGTGGGTGTGCAGGTCGACCAGGCCCGGCAGCACGATCAGCCCGGCGGCGTCGACGGTCTCGGCGCCGGCGGCGCGCGGGTCGGTCGCCGCGTCCGAGCCGACGGCGGCGATCACCCCGTCCACCACCAGCAGGTCGGCGGCCCGTTCGCCGTACGGCGCGCCCCCACGGATCAGCAGCGTCATGCGGCACCTTCCATCTCACCCGACAGCAGCAGGTAGAGCACCGCCATCCGCACGGTCACCCCGTTCGCGACCTGCTCCACGATCACCGAATTGACCCCGTCCGCGACGGCCGGGGTGATCTCCATGCCCCGGTTCATCGGTCCCGGGTGCATGACGATCGAATGCGGCGCCAGGAGCCCTCGCCTGCGTTCGTCCAGCCCGTACCAGCGGCTGTACTCGCGGGCGGTCGGGAAGAACGCGCCGCTCATCCGCTCGCGCTGCACGCGCAGCATCATCACCGCGTCCGCGCCGGTCAGCGCCGCGTCCAGGTCGTAGGAGACCTCCGCCGGCCAGGTCTGGACGCCGACCGGCACCAGGGTGGGCGGCGCGACCAGGGTGACCTGCGCGCCCAGCGTGGACAGCAGCAGCACGTTCGACCGGGCGACCCGGGAGTGCAGCACGTCACCGACCACGACGATCCGCCGGCCCGCCAGCGCACCGAGGTGCCGGCGCAGGGTGAACGCGTCCAGCAGCGCCTGGGTCGGGTGCTCGTGGGTGCCGTCGCCGGCGTTGACGACGTGGCCGTCCACCCAGGCCGACAGTTGCCGCGGCGCCCCCGAGGCGGAGTGCCGGCAGACCACCGCGTCGGCCCCCATCGCCTGCAGGGTCCAGGCGGTGTCCTTGAGCGATTCGCCCTTGGAGACCGAGGAGCCCTTGGCCGAGAAGTTGATGACGTCGGCGGAGAGCCGCTTGGCCGCCAGCTCGAACGAGATGCGGGTGCGGGTGGAGTCCTCGAAGAACAGGTTGACCACGGTGCGGCCGCGCAGCGTGGGCAGCTTGCGC
>NZ_JBMDXT010000436.1:0-4275 GCF_048594475.1 Nakamurella sp.
GGCGGTGAGCGCGAGCGCCCCCGCCGACCCGACCGCACTCACGGTCTGCCCGGCCGGTTCCGGCCGGGCGACCACCCAGACCACGGCGGCCGCCACGATCAGCAGTGTCCCCACCGCCAGGATCGTGGCGGCCTGGCGGCGGGAACCTGCCGTCGGCGACCGACGGGGGCTGCGCGGGACGCCCCCGTCGATCGCGTCCCGCCGGTCGACCCGGCCGCCGGTCATGGTCGGCTCTTTCAGCCGGCCCGGCCGGCCAGGAGCCGGCGTCCGCCGAACGCGACCAGACCCAGACCCGCCACCGCGAGCACGGTGATGACCACGGCCAGGGCCGGGTCATCGGCCGGGCCGGTGCCCGCCGGAACCCCGCCGGGGGCCGAATGCAGGCCCGGGATGACGAACGAGACCAGGGTCAGGGTGCCCTCGTCCGCGCTGCCGACCGCGTGCACGAACGTCGCGGTCCCTTCCTCCAGCGTCACGTCGGCCGGGCCGATGGCGACGGTCGACGTGCCGGCGAGCACCACATCCGCGCTGACGGTCCCCGCGGGCACGGTCAGGCTGCCCTCCTGCGGGTTGGTCACCCCGGCCAGCACGACGGTGCCGCCGGCCCGCACGTCCACCGCGGGAGCGGCGGCGTCGTGCCGGACGACCAGCCGGGCCTGGCCGGCCGGCACGGTCGAGATGTCGTTGGAATACGGTGTGATGGTGGGGGTTCCGTCCGCCTTCAGGTGCGCGACCAGCGAATAGCTGTTGCCCGCAGCGAGATCCGCGGTGGCGGTGAGCACCGGGTTCGACGCGTCCGTGGCGTCGGCCGCGGTGATCGCGACGTCGTGGCTGCCGGCCGGGAGATCCAGCGGGCCGGCCACGGTTTCGGGCTTGAAGTCGTCCAGGGCGCGCTGACCGTCGACGTAGACGTCCACGGTCAAACCCGGAATACCGTGCACCACATACACTTCCGCCGTGTCCGCGGCGGAGGCCGGTGAAGCGCCCAGCAGGGCAACGGCTGCGGCCATCGTCCCTACTGTGGCAGCGGCGAGAGTGCGGCGCAGACTCGTGGTGCGAGTCCTCGTCATGAGATCCTCCTCGATCCGGTGGGGCGGCTGACGTGGGGGTTACCGCGGCCCACCGGCGATCGGATGCATCGACGGAAAAAGAACGGCGGAACCTCCTGTCCCTGCCGCCCGCCCCGGCACCGCGTGACCGTCGGGCCGGTCGCGAGAGAAGGTGGCCGCCGGCCGCGCCGAACCCGAGCCCGAAACCGGCCCGGCGCAGGCGATGTCACACCCCACGGGATGAGCGTTCGCTGCGGCCTGCCCCGTGGCACCGGGCTCCGGTCGGCCCCCAGCGCGGCACCCGGACCCCGACCCGCCCGGGGCCGGTGGCGCCTGGACCACCCGATCCCGCCCGATCCCGCCCGATCCCACCCGATCCCGCCGATCCCGCCCGATCCCGCCCGATCCCGCGCCGCCCGCCGCCGAACGAAGACCCGAGCCCGCTGCGCGAGCGCGGCCCCTCACTCGACCGACGCGCCGCGCCCGGACCGCCGGGGACGACGTCAGTCGTCGACGCCGCGCGCGGTCAGCGCGTCGCCGATCGCGTCGGCCCGGCGCAGGGCCCGGACCACCGACGGGACGACCAGGGCCCGCAACGAGAAACTCGCGCCCCGGGCCTTGCGGGCCTGCGAGACGGCGCCGACGATCTCCACCATCAAGGGGATGCACCGGATGGTCAGGGCGAGGACCAGGCCGGCGCGGTCCGGGTCGACGCCGAACCGGCGCCACGGTCCGAGCAGCCGCTGGCAGACGTCCAGCATCTCGGTGACCCTGGTCGTGAGCGTGATCAGGGCGGCGATCGCCACCGTCAACAGCAACGTGCCGCACGTCATCAGGGCGCGTTCCCAGCCGGTGAAGATCACCTGGAAGATCGCGATGAACAGCAGGAACCACCGCATCGGCCAGAGCTGCGACCAGGCCACCCGGAGCGGGATCCGGGCCAGCACGAAGCCGCCGGCGACCACCACGGCCGCCACCCCGAGCTGCCAGGGGGCGCCGAGCAGGACGATCCCGACGATGGCCAGCAGCATCACCAGCAGCTTCCAGCCGGCCGGCAGCCGGTGCAGCAGCGAGTCGCCCGGCTGGTAGAGGCCGATCACCGGGGGCCACCCGGACCGCGTCGCGGCCCCGGCCCGGACGGCCGTGGGACGCCGGCCGGCGCCCGGCCGGCCGGAGACGGCGGACGGCGCGTCATGCGAGCAGCCCGGTGTAGGTCGGCAGCGCCTGCGCCGGTGGACCGTCGGCGACGACCCGGCCGGCGTCGATCACCACGATCCGGTCGAAGCCGTCGAGCAGGTGCAGGTGGTGGGTGACCAGGATCAGCTGCTCCGGGAGCCCGTAGAGCAGGTCGCTGACCATGCGGGCGTTGCGCAGGTCCAGCAACGTGGTGGGCTCGTCGGCGACGATCACCCTCGGCTCGGTGACCAGGACGGCGGCCAGGGCCAGCAGTTGCTTCTGCCCGCCGGAGAGCAGGTGCGTGGGGTGGTCGGCGTGCCCGGACAGCCCGAACCGGGCCAGCGTCCGGTCCACCCGCTCGGCCGCCTCGGCCTTGTCCAGCCCGGACCGGCGCAGGGAGAACGCGACGTCCTCGGCGACGGTCGGCATCACGATCTGGTTGTCCGGGTCGGTGAACACGAAGCCGACCCGGCGGCGCACCTCACGACCCTTGCTCGAGCTGTCCAGCCCGTCGACGGTCACCGACCCGCTCGTCGGCGCGACCAGGCCGTTGATCATCCGCGCCATCGTCGACTTGCCCGACCCGTTGGCGCCGACGATGCCGATCCGGTGCTCCCGCAGGGTCAGGTCGATGCCGGCCAGCACGGTGCGCTCGCCGTACCGGTGTCGGACGTCGTCGAAGCGGATCTCGGCCATGCGGTCAGGCCTCCGGGTGGGCCAGCAGCATGGCCAGGCCCTGGCCGCCGCCGATCGCGCAGGCCGCCAGGCCCAGACCCGACCCGGCCCCGGCGGCCGGGTCGCCCGGGGTGAGCAGCCGGGAGAGCAGCCGCAGCAGCAGGATCGTGCCGGACGCCCCCCACGGGTGGCCCAGGCCGATCGCGCCACCCTCGGTGCACACCCGGTCCTCGTCCAGGCCCAGGTCGTCGACGACCGCCAGGACGACCGAGGCGAACGCCTCGGTGATCTCCACCGCGCCGACGTCGGCGATCGCCACCCCGGTGCGGTCGAGGACCCGGCGCACCGCCGGTGCGGGGGCCAGGCCCGGCAGGTCGGGCCGGCCGGCGGCGACCGCCGATCCGAGGACGCGCAGGTACGGCAGGCCGGCCGCGCGCGCGGCGCCCGCCGTCGTGACGGCCAGGGCCGCGGCGCCGTCGGACACCCCGCACGAGTTCCCGGCGGTGACCGTGCCCCCGGTCCCGAAGGCCGGCCGCAGCCGGGCCAACCGGCGCTCGTCCAGGCCCGGCCGGGGTCGCTGGTCGGCGGTCAGTTCGGGCCGGGCGACGATCTCCGCGGCGTACCGCCCGGCCGTCGCGGCGGCGTGGGTCAACCGGTGCGAGCGCGCCGCGTAGCGGTCCTGCTCGGCCCGGGAGATGCCCAGCTTGCCGGCCAGCAGATCGGCGGCCTCGCCCATGTCCGGGTCGGGGTCGCCGGCCGGCGCGAAGGGCGCGCGGGTGTACCGCACCGGTTCCGCGCCGCCGGCGGCGGGCGGCCAGAACCGCCACGGCGCCGTGCTGGCCGATTCGGCGCCCCCGGCGAGCACCAGCTCCGCGTCGCCGGCCCGGACCCGGGCGGCGGCCTGCAGCACGGCGTCCAGGCCGGAGCCGCACTGGCGGTCGACGGTCACCCCGGGCACGTCGTCGCCGAGGCCGGCGGCCAGCGCGGCGACCCGGGCGATGTCACCGCCGGGGCCCAGGCAGTTGCCCAGCACCACGTCGTCGATCGGCCGGTCCAGGGCGGCCGCCGCGTCGGCGACCGCGGCCAGCACCGGCGCGGCCAGCCCGACGACGTCGACGCCGGCGAAGGCGAGTCCGCTGGTGCCGATCGCGGTGCGGCGGCCGGCGCACAGCACCGGCGCGGCCGGGTCGAAGCGGGTCACGGCGTCGACGGTAGTGGGCGCAGGGCGAGCGGTCCGGCCGGCGGGGCCGCCGGCCGTTGCGGATCCCGGTCGTGCGGGGCGGGGCCGCCCGCGTCCAGGGCGGCCACGGCGGCGGCCACCCGGTGCCGGGCCACCTTGCCGCCGGGCGTGCGCGGCAGGGCGTCGGCCACCAGC
>NZ_JBMDXT010000437.1:0-3302 GCF_048594475.1 Nakamurella sp.
CCTGTATCTGCAGCAACACGGCGCCGCCGCCGCACCCCTCCACCCCCGGCGCGGCGGCCGCACCCCGGTCGCCCACCACCCACGGCCGGCCCGGGGCCCGGCACCCCGGGCCGGCGTCGTCGGTGCCACCGACGAAGACCGTGCCGGTCGCGCCGACCAGCCCCGCGGCCAGCACGGCGGGCAGGGTGTCGGCGGTCTCGAGCACCGCGACGGCGGTGCCGGTCGCGGGCGGCGGGCCGCCGATGTGGTCGCGGCCGGTCCCCCAGGTCATCAGGGCCCGTTTGATCATGCGCCGGTCGGTCTCGGCCGGGTCGGTCCCGATCGGGTCGGTCCCGATCGGGTGGGCGTCGGTGGGGGCCGGGTTCATCGGGCATCCTCGATCGGGGTCGGGGCCGCCACGGTGGCGGCGGAGCGGGTCGGGACGTCGGCGTCGGCGTCGGCGTCGGCGGCGGCGGCGGCGGCGGTCAGCATCGTCTTCAGGTCGTCCATCGCCGCCCGGGGACCGTGCCGGTTGAACACGCCGGTCAGGTTCAGCACGATCTCGTCGACGCCGGCGGCGCGGTAGGCCCGGAACTGCCCGGCGAGTTCTTCCGGGTCGCCGTACAGGAAACCGCCCGCGGTCACCAGCTTCTTCGCGTCGAGGGTGAGATCGTCGCCGGTCACGTCGATCCCGGCCCGGCGCAGCATGTCCTGGTAGTGCGGCAGGGACAGGTGGGCGGAGCTGCCGCCCAGCGTCAGGTCGACCGGGTCCCGGTCGGGCCGGCGCAGCGCCGCCGGCACCAGCGCGGTGATCCGGGGGCGCGCCCGGCCGGCCCGGGCGGCGCCCGCCGCGGCCGCCGGGACGATGGTCTCGGCCAGGTAGCGGGCCGGGGTGAGCCAGGTGATGGCGAGGTCGGCGACCTCGCCGGCCAGGTCGGCCATGCCCGACCGCAGCACCCCCAGGCCCAGGTCGATCCGCGGGGTGGGCACGTGCGGGAGCCGGCCCCGGCACGTGTAGTACTCGCCGGCCACGTCGACCGGCCGCCCGGCGACCAACTCGCGGACGATGGTCAGGTACTCGCGCGTCGCGGTCAGCGGGCTGCGGTACGCCTCGCCGAGCAGGCTCTGCTGCAACGACCGGGCTCCGGGCCCGAACCCGGCGACGACCGATTCGCCGGTGGTCATCGCGAGCGAGACCGCCAGATCCGCCGCGGCGAACGGATGCCGCAGCGGCATCAACGTCACCGCCAGACCGGTCGGCACCCGGAATCCGGCCCCCGCGGTCGCGGCGAACGTGCTGAACGGCTCGATCGCCAGGGCCTGGCCCTGCCACAGCCGCTCGGCCGCGGTCCATTCGACCAGGGCCGCGTAGGGCAGGACCTGCTCGGGCCGCCGCGGGATGAACGGCAGCAGGACCGAGAGGGACCCGGACGGCCGCGCGGTTCCCGGCCCGGTCGCCACCAGCACCTCGCTCATGACCGGCTCCCTCCGCCGCCCTGGCCGATGCGGGTCCGCATCGCCGACGGGACCGAGTCAAGCGCGGGACCCCGGCCGGCCGGGGTCCGGTGACCGGTTCCTGCCATCCGTCCGGCCGGCGGTCCGCGAGGGCCGACAGTGGGAGCCGACCGGGGCAGGACGGGCGGACCCGGACGAGAGCGAGGAGCCGAGATGAGCGTCGTGGACACCCGAGCAGCCCGGGCCACCCCGTCCCGGATCGCCGCGTCCGTGCTGGCCCCCGGCACGTTCCTGCCGACCACCGCGGAGGTGACGGGCTGGGTCCGCGCGGCGAACGCCGACGTGTGGACCGACGTGACCGTGGTCGATCTGGCCGATGTGGACGGCTGGCACACCGGGCCCGGCGAGGCGACGCTGCGGCACGTCTCGGGCGCGTTCTTCTCGATCGACGGCATCGAGGTCACGGCGTCCACCGACCCGGTCGGGCTCGGTCGGGCGCCGACCGTCCGGCGGTGGGCGCAGCCGATCATCGACCAGCCCGAGATCGGCGTGCTGGGCATCCTGGTCCGCGAGTTCGACGGGGTCCTGCACTGCCTGATGCAGCCCAAGGCCGAGCCGGGCAACCACAACGGGGTGCAGATCTCCCCGACGGTGCAGGCGACCCGCAGCAACTACACCCGGCGGCACGGCGGGACGGCAGTGCCCTACCTGGAGTACTTCCTCGGCGGCGCGGCCCCCGGGCGGACCGTGATCAGCGACGTGCGGCAGTCCGAGCAGGGGTCGCGGTTCCTGGGCAAGCGCAACCGGAACATGGTCGTCGAGGTGACCGGGGACCTGCCGATCGTCGACGGGTTCCAGTGGCTGACGATCGGTCAGCTGCACGCCCTGCTGTGGGTGGACGACCTGGTCAACATGGACGCCCGGACGGTGCTGTCCTGCCTGCCGTTCCCCGGGGCCGAGCTGGCGGCCGGGCACCCGGATCCGGACGTCGACGGCTGCGGGGACGGGTTCACCGCGGCGCTGGTGCGCTCCTGCGACCCGCGGTGGGGCAGCCGGCACGCCACGGACGCCGTCCTGCGCTGGATCACCGAGGTCCGGGCGCGGACCCAGGTGGCCGTCCGCCGGCGCCCCCTGACCGGCCTGCCCGGCTGGCGCCGGGCCGGCGGCCGCATCGGCCACGAGTCCGGTGCGTTCTTCGACGTCATCGGCGTCCAGGTGCGGGCCGGCGGGCGCGAGGTGGCCCGGTGGAGCCAGCCGATGGTCGCCGAGCGCGGCCTGGGCCTGGTGGCGTTCCTGGTCACCCGGATCGACGGCGTCCTGCACGTGCTCGCCCACCTGCGGGTCGAGCCGGGTCTGGTGGACGTCGCGGAGATCGCCCCCACCGTCCAGTGCACCCCGCTGAACTGGGACTACCTGAGCGAGACCCCGCGCCCGCGGTTCCTGGACGAGGTGCTGGCCGCCCCATCGACGCGGATCCGGCACGACTCGGTCCAGTCCGTGGAGGGCGGCCGGTTCTTCCGGACCCGGTACCGGCACGTGGTGGTCGAGACCGAGGCGGTGCCGGAGCCGCCGGACTACCGGTGGCTGGCCCTGCACCAGCTGACCGATCTGGCCCGGCACAGCCACTACCTCAACGAACAGGCCCGCTCGCTGCTGGCCTGCATCCGTTCGCTGGTGTTGAGCCCGCATGGCTGACCGGGTGACCCGGTGGGCCCGACCGGACGGGGCACCGCTGGTGACGGTGCTGGGCGCGAGCGGGTTCATCGGCCGCGCGGTCGTCGCCGACCTGACGCGGCGCGGCTACCGGGTCCGCGCCGTCGGCCGCCGGCGTGCGCGTCTGCCCGAGGCCGGACCCGCGACCGAGCCGG
>NZ_JBMDXT010000438.1:0-1834 GCF_048594475.1 Nakamurella sp.
GGCGCCGGGCACTTCGTCAAGATGGTCCACAACGGCATCGAGTACGGCATCATGCAGGCCTACGGCGAAGGCTACGAGCTGATGAAGGCCGTCGACTGGGTGACCGACCCGGACGCGGTGATGGCCTCGTGGCAGCACGGCACGGTCATCCGGTCGTGGCTGCTCGACCTGCTGGTCCGCGCGTTGGACCAGGACCCGGGGCTGGGCACGATCCGCGGGTACGCGCAGGACTCCGGCGAGGGCCGCTGGACCATCGAGGCGGCGATCGAGAACGCGGTGCCGATGCCGGTCATCACCGCGGCCCTGTTCGCCCGGTTCGCGTCCCGGCAGACCGACTCGCCGACCATGAAGGTCGTGGCCGCTCTGCGTAACCAGTTCGGTGGGCACCCGGTCGGCCAGGAGGGGTCCGACGCCGCGGTGCCGATCGCCTGACGTGCCCCGGTTCGCCCCGCCGCCCCGCGGTCGCCGCCGCGCGGGTGGGCCCGGCCGGACCCCGGACCGCTGAATGTTCGTCCGGCACCTGCAGCTGAGCGACTACCGGTCGTGGGGCTCGGCGCACGTCCCGCTCACGCCGGGGGTCAACGTCCTGGTCGGCCGGAACGGCACCGGGAAGACGAATTTGATGGAGGCCCTGGGGTACCTGGCCACCCTGGGATCGCACCGCGTGGCCACCGATGCACCCCTGGTCCGCTCCGGTGCGGCCCGCGCGATCGTCCGGGCCGCGGTCGTCTCGGCCGGGCGGGAACTGCTGCTCGAGGTCGAGATCGCCCGCGACCGGCGCAACACGGCCCGGATCAACCGCGCGCCGCTGACCCGCCCCCGGGATCTGCTCGGGGTTCTGCGGACCGTGCTGTTCGCGCCCGAGGACCTGGCCCTGGTCCGCGGCGATCCGACCGAGCGTCGGCGCTTCCTGGACGAGGTGTTGATCATGCGGGCCCCCCGGCTGGCCGGGGTGCGGGCCGACTACGACCGGGTGCTCAAGCAGCGCAATGCGCTGCTCAAGAGTGCCGGCGCGGCCCGCCGCGGCGGTGACCTGTCCACCCTGGACGCCTGGGACGAGCACTTGGTCGCCGCCGGTGCGGAACTGGTGCATGCCCGGCTGGCGCTGGTCGCCCAGCTGCGGCCGGCGGTCGCGCAGGCCTACGCCGACGTCGCGGGGGCCGACCAGCTGGTCGACCTGGCCTACCGGTCCACGATCCCGACGGGGCCGCCGGCGGTCACCGGGCCCGGTGGGCCGGCCGACCGGCCGGTCGACCCGGACCCGGATCCGGCCGCGGTGCCGGACCGCGCGGATCTGGCTGCCGCGATGCTCGCCGAACTGGGCCGGATGAGGCCCCGGGAACTGGAGCGGGGCATCTCGCTCGTCGGCCCGCACCGGGACGACCTGGACCTGCTCCTGCGGGGCGACCCGGCCAAGGGCTACGCCTCGCACGGCGAGTCCTGGTCGTTCGCGTTGGCGCTGCGGCTGGCCTCGTTCGCGCTGCTCCGGGCGGACGGGGTGGACCCGGTCCTGATCCTGGACGACGTCTTCGCCGAGCTGGACGCCGGGCGGCGAGGCCGGCTGGCCGGCCTGGTCGCCGGTGCGGAACAGGTGCTGATCACCGCCGCCGTCGGCTCCGACGTGCCCGCCGAGCTCGGCGGCACGCGGCTGGCGGTGGCCGACGGCTCGGTCACCCCGGCCTGACCCACCCCGCCGGCTCGCGCGCTTCCAGGGTGCCGACACTGTCCTCAACCGCGGGGAATGAGGACGGCTTCTGCACACTCGACGGGCTGTGGCCGCGGCCGGCAGGCCCGGGGAACAATGGCCGGATGCCCGACGACTCCACCCCGCCCG
>NZ_JBMDXT010000439.1:0-4438 GCF_048594475.1 Nakamurella sp.
CGCATCCTGCAACTGCGGGCCCGCGCCCGCCGGGCCGCCGCCCGCTGAGCGGGCCGGCTCACCGCTGGCCGCCGCGACCGATCGCCGGCCGGCCGCCGGCCTACCGACCCACCGACCTACCGACCGATGTCCCGCACCACCCACCGAGAGGAGCCGTCATGACCCAGCCCGACGCCAGCACCGAGGATTCGTCCCGGGCCCAGGAAGCACTACAGTCCGACGAAGGGGTCGGGGCCACGACGACCGACGAGCCCGACACCTTCGAGCCGGAGGAGCCGACGGACTGACACACATCGTTTCCGGCGCCGCCGGGGTCGGGGCCCTGCTGCGCGCCGCGCACATCGGCCCCGCCCTGGCGGTCTCCGTCCTGGCCGGCGCGCTCGCCGTCGCCGGCGAGACACCACCGGCCCGCACGGCCCTGATCGTGGGAGCCGTGCTCACCGGCCAGCTGACCATCGGCTGGACCAACGATCTCCTCGACCGCGCGCGCGACACCGCGGTCGGCCGCGCGGACAAGCCGCTGGCCACCGGCGACCTGGCGGTCGGCCCGGTCCGGATCGCCTGCGGCATCGCCCTGGCCGCGACCATCGTGCTGTCGCTGCTGTGCGGGCTCGTCCCGGGACTGATCCACCTGGTCTGCGTGGCCGCCGGCTGGGCCTACAACCTCGGGCTCAAGGCCACCGTCTGGTCGTGGTTGCCGTACGCCGTGGCGTTCGGCGGCATCGCCGTGTTCGTCACCCTGGCCGGGCCCACCGGTGCCCTGCCCCCCTGGTGGATCCCCGTGGTCGCGGCCCTGCTCGGCGTCGGCGCCCACCTGGTCAACGCGCTGCCCGACCTGTCGGACGACGAGGCGACCGGTGTCCGCGGTTTGCCCCACCGGCTGGGCGCCCGGCGCACCCGGGTCGCCGCGGTCGCCGTGCTCGGCACCGCCTCGGTCATCGTCGCCGCCGCCAGTGACGCCGCGACGATCCTGCGGGTGGGTGCGCTGCTGCTGGTCGCGGCCCTGGCCGTGGTCGCCCTGGTGACCGGGGGCCGGACGCCGTTCCGGGCGGCGATCGGCATCGCCCTGGTCGACGCCGCCCTGCTGGTGCTGGCCCGATGACCCGCATCCTGGCGGTCCGCGGTGCTCTGCCCGCACACCGCCACGACCAGGACGAGATCACCGATGCGTTCGCGGCGGCCGTCGCCGGCCGCGGGCTCGACGAGCGGGTGCTGCGCACCCTGCACCGCAACTGCGGCGTCCGCCGGCGGCACCTGGCGCTGCCGCTGGCCGACTACGGGCTGCTCACCACGTTCGACGAGGCGAACGACCGTTTCCTGGATCACGCCGTGGAGCTGGGCGCCCGGGCCCTGGAGGACGCCCTCAAGGCGGCCGGTTTGACGCCCAGCGACGTCGATCTCATCATCTCCACCACCGTCACCGGGTTGGCGGTGCCCTCCCTGGACGCCCGCATCGCCGGGGTCGTCGGGCTGCGGCCGGACGTGCGGCGCATCCCGCTGTTCGGCCTCGGCTGCGTCGCCGGGGCGGCCGGCATCGCCCGGCTGCATGACCATCTCGTCGGCCATCCCGACCAGGTGGCCGTCCTGGTCTCGGTCGAACTGTGCTCGCTGACCGTGCAGCGCGACGACGTCTCCATGCCCAACGTGGTGGCCAGCGGCCTGTTCGGGGACGGGGCCGCCGCGGTCGTGGCCGCCGGGGCCGCCCACGAGCCGGACCCGGCCGGACCCGTCGGCCCGGCCCCGCTGGAGATCCTGGGTAGCCGCAGCCGGCTGTACCCGGATTCCGAACGCACCATGGGGTTCGACATCGGGTCGCGCGGGCTCCGCATCGTGCTCGACGCCCGGGTGCCCCAGATCGTCGGCCACTACCTCCGGGACGACGTGGACGAGTTCCTGGCCGGTCAGGGGCTGACCCGGGCCGACATCGGCTTCTGGGTCTGCCATCCCGGTGGGCCGAAGGTGATCGACGCGGTCCGGGACGCGCTGCAGGTCGACGACCACGAGGTCGCGCTGACCCGCGAGTCGCTGGCCCGGATCGGCAATCTCTCGTCGGCGTCGGTGCTGCACGTGCTGGCCGACACGCTGCACGAGCGACCGCCGGCCGCGGGCCGGTACGGGGTGCTGCTGGCCATGGGCCCGGGCTTCTGCTCCGAACTGGTCCTGCTGCGCGCGATCGGTGACGCGGCATGACCTCGCTGACCGCCTTCGTCGTGCTGGTGGCGCTGGTCGCGCTCGAACGGCTGGCCGAGCTCGTGGTGTCCAACCGCAACGCCGCGTGGAGCCTGGCCCACGGTGGCGTCGAGACGGGCCGCGGCCACTATCCGGTCATGGTCGTGCTGCACACCGGTTTCCTGGTGGCGATGCTGGTGGAGGCGGTGGTCCGGGAGCCGGTCGTCCCCGGGTGGCTCGCCTGGTCGATGCTGCTGCTGGTGCTGGCCGCCCAGGGCCTGCGGTGGTGGTGCATCGCGACGCTGGGCCGGCGGTGGAACACCCGGGTGATCGTCGTCCCCGGCCTGCCCCCGGTGCGGACGGGTCCCTACCGCTGGCTGCGCCATCCCAACTACGTCGCCGTCGTCGTGGAGGGAGTCGCACTGCCGCTGGTGCACGCGTGCTGGATCACCGCGCTCGCGTTCACCGTCGCCAACGCCGCGTTGCTGACCGTCCGGATCCGGGTGGAGAACACCGCCCTGGCCGGTCTGCCCCGGACGGGGACACCGGCCGATGCGTGACGTCGTGGTGGCCGGCGGCGGGCCGGTCGGGCTGGTCGCCGCCCTCCACGCGCGGCGGGCGGGGCTGGACGTCGTGGTGCGCGAGCCCCGCCACGGGCCGATCGACAAGGCCTGCGGCGAGGGACTGATGCCCGGCGCGGTGGCCGCGTTGCAGGAGCTGGGAGTGCGGCCGGACGGCCATCCGATCGCCGGGATCCGGTATCTGGACGGCCGGCACAGCGTCGACGCCCCGTTCCGCCGCGGGCCCGGACGGGGTGTGCGGCGCACGGTCCTGCACGGTGCGCTGGCGGCGGCCGTGGCCGCGGCCGGCATCCCGGTGACCGGCCCGGCCGTCCGCGAGGTCGCCGACCGGGGCGACCACCTGGTGGTGGACGGCGAGCGGACCCGGTTCCTGATCGCCGCCGACGGGCTGCACTCCCGGGTCCGCCGGTTGGTCGGGCTGGAGCGGCCCGCCCGGTCGCCCGGCCACCGGCGCTTCGGGTTGCGCCGGCATGCCGCCGTCGCGCCGTGGACCGACTTCGTGGAGGTCCACTGGTCGGCGTGGGGCGAGGCGTACGTGACGCCGGTGGACGACCAGCAGGTCGGGGTGGCCGTGCTCAGCCACCGACCCGGCGGGTTCGACGAGCTGATCGGCGCCTTCCCGGCGCTGGCCGACCGGCTGGCCGGCGTCGAGCTGGGCCCGGTGCGCGGGGCCGGCCCGTTGCGGCAGCGGGTCCGCGCCCGCACCCAAGGCCGGGTGCTGCTCGTCGGCGACGCCGCGGGCTACGTGGACGCCCTCACCGGGGAGGGCCTGGTGCTGGGTCTGGCCCAGGCGCGGGCCGCCGTCGCGGCGATCCGGTCCGGCGATCCGGCCGGGTACGCGGGTGCGGCCCGCCGGCTCGGCCGTCGGCACACCACGCTGACCCTGGGGCTGCTCACCGCGACCCGCCTACCGGCGGTGCGGCGCGGCCTGGTGCCCGCGGCCCACCGCCTGCCCGGGGTGTTCGGCGCCGTCGTCGATCAACTGGCCCGGCCGGCCTGACCGGCCGGCCCATCCGACCCGTCCAGACCCTCGGAGGAAGCATGCCCAGGACCATCGCCACCACCCGCTCGGCCTCCCGGGAGGAGGTCCTCGAGTTCGCCCGGGCCCGCCATCACCACGTGCTGATGACCACCCGGTCCGACGGGTCGGTCCAGGCGTCCCCGGTCACCGCCGGGGTCGACCCGCAGGGTCGGGTGGTGATCGCCAGCTACCCGGAACGGGCCAAGTCCCGCAACGCCCGGCGCACGGGCACGGCGTCGGTCCTGGTGCTCTCCGACGATTTCGACGGCGCCTGGGTGCAGATCGACGGCGACGCCGAGGTGCTCCACGTCCCCGAGGCCGTCGAGCCCCTGGTGGACTACTTCCGGTGCATCGCCGGCGAGCACTCCGACTGGGACGACTACCGGCGGGCGATGGTCGACCAGGGCAAATGCCTGATCCGGATCACCCCGACCCGGTGGTCGCCGATCGCCACCGGCGGCTTCCCGCCGGAGCTCGCCGACGACTGACCCGACGACTGAGAGGTGCGTCCCACCGCTGGGACGTGACACACGCCCGCAACACGGGCACGGGACCATGGCGCCCATGAGCTCCACACGCCAGGACCGCCCGGACGTCGACGCGCTGCTCGAGGCCGACCGCCGCGACCTCGACCCCGCGCTCTTCGCCGGCGGGGTGTCGTCGGAGG